>QMNL01000007.1 GCA_003647755.1 Candidatus Coatesiibacteriota bacterium | reverse complement strand
GTGGTGGAGCTGCGGAAGGAGGGGTACAACCCTTACGTTACGGACCTTGTGGTCCCGGAGGGATTCAGCGATTTTGAGGAGATCACGACCATAAACGCCGCCCTGCGTAAAAAGCCTAGGGCGAGCGCACGGCAGGTCCAAAGAGACCTTCTCTACGTTAGCGGCGAGCCGCCGGTTCGGGTCGCTATGATAATGTATAACGAGAAGCAGTCGTGGGCGGTGATCCAACGGTTGCCGGTATCCGAGGGCGTGAAGTGGGTGGTTACAGAGGGGCAGGACATCGAGTTCTCGACACCCACTGGCAGCTCAAAAGGCCCAGCAGAAGTGTCTCAGCGGCTCAGGATCATCAGGATACTCCCCGAGGTCGTAACCATTCGCAACCTGTTGATCAATCTTGACTACGATTTCCCGGTGGGAGGGACGTGGGGTTCGCAGACCAAGCAGGAGGCCGCGGCGAAATCGTAGGCTTGGTTTTTTATATGCGTTCAAGATGTGGCGCCTGGTCGAGAATGTTTTGACGGGCGGGGCATTTTGCGTAGTATATGGGTAACAGGAATGAGGAATACATATAGGGTGAAACAGAGGATGCTTTTTTTATACGGGAGGTTGATGTGAAGGACGGATGGGTAAAAGGGGCGAGTTCAATCGCTATTCTCTCTTTTATTTCGATACTTGTTTCGCTGGGGTGTGCAACGATGCATACTCCTGCTGTGGGACCTGCCACAAGTCAGACGGAGGCTGTAGCTGGGGAGCCAACCGCTACCGAGAGCACGGAGGAAGTGGGGCCGGTTCTTAAGGATATGACTGTTTTGGAGACGCCCAATTTGGAGGGTATCTCCGATGCGATCTCGCTGGCGGAGCCTCCCGAGACGCCGGTTCCGGCGGTGCTTCAGCAGCGGTTCGACATAAAGGTCCAGGACGCACAGCTTCAGGACGTCATCCAGACTTTGGTGAAGGGGAAGGGTCTGAATGTTATCATTCCCCAGCGGCTTGAGGGGACGATTACGCTTGATGTCTCAAGCGTTACCCTGGAGGACATATTTGACACCGTTCTTCGGTCTTTTGGCTATTCGTGGCGCATAGACAACAAGTTCCTCATCATAACCCGTGGCGAGCCAATCAAGGTTTTCCGGGTGAACCAGGCGCCTCTTTTGGACGTGAAGTCCCAGGTTGAGGAGATATTGGCAGGGCGTGGTTCGGTCGTTACAGACAAGGCTTCTAGGACGTTGACGCTGGTGAATTGCGATCCAACTATTGTCAACTATGTTGAGCGATATATTCGGGCAGTTGATGTGAAGCCTCCGCAAGTGCTGATAGAGATAGAGTTGTTCGAGGTGACGCTGGACAGTGATCATGAGTTGGGGATTGACTGGACTTTTAAGGACCTTGATTTGTCTAACTGGAGTCAGATGCGTGGGTCGGCGAAGACGTTTCTCACGGGTTACATGACGGGCCAGGTGATTGCCGCAGGGCTGAGCAACAACAAGGTGGAGTTGCTTTTGACAGCGTTGGCTCAGCAGGGCGACATTCAGATGATATCCACTCCCAAGATCGTTGGTCTGGACCGTAAGAAATCGACTCTCGATCTTTACCGGAACATACCTTACACCGATTACGTCAAGGTTACTGACGTGAACCCGCTTGGTGTGGCCTACACTGAGTACAGGCCAACCGTGGCGTGGCGCGAGGTTGGAACGCACCTGGAGATAACGCCCAAGATCTCACCTGATGGTTACGTGTCTCTGTCGGTGAAGCCTCGGGTCGAGACAGTGGTAGGGTATGTCGGGGGGCAGCCGGAGACGGATCGGAGAGAAGCCGACCTCTATGCGAGGGCGAGGGATGGCCGGACTATCGTAATCGGTGGGCTGATGTTTAACAACGTTAGCGAGGTAACTTACAAGGTTCCTCTGCTTGGGGATATTCCATATTTAGGGCGGGCGTTTAGGATGACGAAGCGGACTACAAAGAAGTCTGAGATGGTTATGTTCATGACGCCTCACATCCTGAACGACACAAACATTGCAGATTTTGCGCAGGCAGACAGAGCGACCTGCAACAGCACAGCGGCCAAGCCTATCCGCTATCCCATGATCCCTAAGTAAGTCGGCGCTTCAACGCAGCCGGGGCATGCGGGGGTGGCAGTTCAGGGACGCCCTTACAGCTTAGTTGAGTATGTCGAAGCCAATCAGGCTCATCTCGCTTATTTGCGTCATGCTGCCCGGTATGAAAAGGGCGCCCGCGGCCAGGTAGGTTCCCACCGGACATCCTTGCGGAACCTGAAACTCCAGAACGCTCGCCGGCCCGAAGAGATAATCGCCCGGCATCTCAAAATTCGCGACCCAGGGGAACAGCCCGGGGCCAAAAGCGCCGTTGCCGACGCAAAATATCTGCCCTTCCGGGCTTACGACAGCGATGTAAACGTCCGCCGCCGTGGTCTCGTCTGATGGGTTGGCGATACGAACGGAGAGGTCAAAGGTATCCCCGACGCGGTATTGCGAAGCGTTGAGGTAGCATCTGATATCCGCGATGCTCGTTCGATAGTGATAGCCCATGTCAACTTCACCCGTGTCAAACGCCTCGTCCGTGCGGGTGGTGCGGAAGGAAAGCCCGCCCGGAGCGCTCTCGACGAGGCCGAAGCCTGCGTCAATGCAGGGGCTGTCCTTTTTCTGTTTTGCGGCCTCAGCGCTCAGGTAGTAGTCGCCACGTGCATCTGAGGCGCTGGCGAAGCATGGATTCTGATCGATGTTGTTTGTGCCTGAGCCAGAGTATCCCCCGAATATGCAGGAGTATGAGGCTTGGACCACACTCTCACCGAGAGTGGTGATCCCCTCCTCCCCACCCCAGACAATAGAGCTTACAAGCGTGAGTTCTGAGTAGCCATCACAGAAGATGCTCGTCGCGCTGGAAGCCGCCGTGTTGTCCCAAAGCGTAACGTTCGTCAATTTGGGACTGCAATACTGATTGGAATAGATGCCGGCGCCGGGACCTTGCGAATCGTTTCTCACAACCAGGCAGTTGTCGAGGCCGGGGTCGCTGCAATACTCGCAATAGAGGCCAGCTCCGCCCACTGGTGTATCTCCGGCCACGGTGTTATCCGTTATCCTGCAATGGAGCAACCTCGGGGACGAGTAGTTCTGGCAGAATACCGCACCGCCACCGGACGAGGCGCTGTTCTTGGTGAAGTTGCAGGAGGTCAGGTTGCCACCTGTATTATCACATAACGCCACTCCGGCGCCCCATGCGGCATCGTTTCCGGCTATGTTGGTCTCGTCAATCGTTGCCTCGGAATCTTGACCGCAGAAGACACCGCCGCCCTGGCCTCTTGCGGAGTTGGCAGTTACATCCGAATCGACAAGTTGAAGGGCAGAGCCAACGCAGCATATCGCCCCGCCGTTCTGGCCCGAGGTGTTCAGGGAGAGCTCGCAGTTGGTAGCAACGCACCTGCCGTCCCGCTCACAGAAGATAGCCCCGCCGTTTCCCGTCGCCACGTTCGACCAAAGGGTGCAAGAGTTAAGCGTTATCTGGCAATGGAGAAGGCAATTGATGGCGGCTCCGCTGTCGGCGCTGTTCCTGGAGATGTTCGACGCCTCAACATGGCCGGTGGAGAAGTCCTCGAGTATTATCCCGCCAGTATTTTCGGTGAATGAACAGTTATTGACGTTGAGATCAGACCACCTGAAGGCGTAGATGGCGGCGCCGGTGTTTTGGTCGAACGTGCAGTTTGTGACGGTCGGCGAGCAGAAGTACTCTGAGCAGATGCCCGCACCGCCCGCGGACGCTGTGTTGAGCACGAACTGGCAGTTGTCGATCAGCGGAGAGCAATCTCCGTATAGGTAAATGCCTGCTCCTGCGCCGTGCTTGCCGGAGACGGTGGCGCTGTTGCCGTATATCTTGCAGTCTCGGACAGTAATCTCCGAGTTGATGGCGCAGATGCCGCCTCCGCAGGCGTCCGGCCAATCACCGGTCGCAGCGCCCTGCGTCAGTGCCATCCGCTCGATCGTAACTGACTGGGCATCTTGCACCAAGATGACGTGTGCAGCGCTCAGCCCTGCATCGAGAACCGTCGACTCCGGACCCATCCCGACCATCGTAACGTAGCTTTTGACCTCGAGCGGGAACGTCTCACCGTTCGCCGATGCTGAGTAGTTGCCGGAGGCTATCAAAAGCGTAGCAGGTTGGCCCTGGCTCGCGCTACCTATGTTGGCGAGGGCATGAGAGATGGTCTTCCACGGAGCGCTCCGCGAACCATTGTTTGTATCATCGCCGATCGTGCTGTTGACGTAATACGTGGTGGTGGCAGATGCCAGACCGGTTGAGAAAACCGCGAACGCAAGGACTGCTGCCCAACAAAACACAAGAATCTTTCTCATCTTTCTCTCCTCATTGCACTGTCAGGACAAGGCTTGCAATGCGGCCGGGCCGAAATTCATCTCACCATCTTTGAACAGCCCTTTGACGAAGGAAGGCCCGTGCAAGTGCAGCTTCTTGTCATGAGCTATGGTTTCGCATAACATCCAAACCCAATGAACCCTCATAGTTTATCAATAGTTAACTTCGTAGATTCCGCGGAGGAACTTAAATGAACATCAGAAAGGCACCCTGTTTTGCTGCAATCTCTCTAGCTTGCTTGAGCATGGCCCTCGCCGCTGCGGTAGGATTCTGCGCCGAATGGTCCACGCCTCTTGTGATTGACCAACGAGATGGCGACTACTACGCATCTGTAGTTGTCGATAGCGATGAGGACCTGCATGTAGCCTACCTGTACGTCCCACAATTCGGGGCTCCTGAGATTGACTATGCATCAAACGCCTCGGGCAGCTGGCATACCGAGAAGCTAGAAGAGCTGCCGATGCTGGCCGGCACGCGTCCCGACATCGCTGTCAACAGCGACCGGGAGCCTGTTATAGTCTATTCCGCCTATTCCGCCGATCCACCGAAACTAGCGGTCTTTGGCGGCCGGTTCTGGGACATTTCTGACTGCCCAGCCCTTGAGATGCAGCACGGAGCCCCATTGGTCTTCGTCGATCGCGACGACAACATTCATGTTGCATTCGGCTACGCCGACAAATCAATCCAATATGTTTGGAAAACGGGCATCCATTGGCAAAGAAGTATTTTCCAGGCCAATGCTGCCGAGGTTACCGGGATCGTAGTCGATTCATCCCGCGTGCCGCACATCACATACCTCAATCGAGAGGGGAAGCTGATGTGCGCCACCCTCACCGATGGGGAATGGGGCACGGAGCTGGTTGTGTCGCCTACGTATGGTATGCTTGGTCTCTGGGATTCTCTTGCCATTGATGATCAGGATAACATGCGATTGGCCTATTTGGACGGGACGCCGCCGCTTAAGTCGGAGTTATTTTATGCGGAGGACAGTGGGCAGGGCTGGGAGATAGAGCCTGTCGAGGATGGCGGGATATGGGCTCAGGTTGGCATTGGCAGGTCATACACGGCGCAGATAGCCCACGTCCAGTCCTACACGCAGCAGGACAGGACGAGATATGCCTTCAGGGATGATGTGGGCTGGCATTCGGAGACCATCCCGCTCGAAAGGCACGGGCAGTGGTCGCTTGCCTCAAGAATGACGGTCATGGCCACGGATTCTGAGTACGTCCATGTCGTTTATTCTGGCGAGGATACAACGAATGACGGCGGAAACGCGCTGCTGTACATCCGCGGCAAGCAGGGCAAGTCGCTGCCTGACGTCTCGGCGGAGCTTGTGCTGAATGATGACTCGTTCAAGATGCACGATACTATCGTCGTTTCCGCCCATGTTGTTACTGGCAAGCATGAGGTCTCGGTTGAGGCGAAGGTCTGGGTTAAGTGTCCCAACGGCGAGAACGTCTCGGTTCTGGACCCTTGCTCAATCTTCACGATCGGGCCTCTGGCCGACGCAATAGTCCCTGTCTATGAGTACACCTTCGCCGGCACCGAGGGCCCCGGACAATACGAGATATCTGCGCGGCTCATCGACCCCATCACGGGCGAGGAGATCTCGCTGGACTCTGCGCCATTTCACTTCTCGGCGTTTTGACGGCGGGCGCAGGCGCTTGACCTGGGACCTAGGACACGGAATTGCCATGCGCGACCCCGTCCCTTTTAGCGCAGACCGCTCGCCCGAAACGCATTGCCCGCAGCTGAGCATGGATTAGTCGCATGATAATCGGCATAACTACGACTGTGCCGGTCGAGGCGATCTTTGCCGCCGGGCACACTCCGGTTGATCTGAACAACGTGTTCATCGGCCACCGCGACCGTGGCAAGTTCATCGAGCGGGCCGAGAACGACGGCTATCCGGTTACAGTCTGCGGCTGGGTCAAGGGCATCTATGGAGCGGTCCTGTCCGAGGGCGTCAAAACCGTAGTGGCCGTGTCCCAAGGCGATTGCAGCAACACACAGGCACTCGCGGAGACGCTCCAGCTCAACGGCGTGAAGATAATTCCATTCTCATATCCCTATGGCCGCGACAAAAGGCTGCTTGCTGAGCAGATCGACGTCTTCTGCCGGCGCCTTGGCACTAGTGTGGAGAAGGCCGAGCAAGAGCGCATCCGCCTATCCCCGATTCGCGAGAAGCTGCGGCTCATCGACGAGCTCACGTGGAGGGAGGGGAAATTCTCCGGGCTTCAGAATCACATCGTACTCGTGTCCTCGAGCGATATGCAGGGCGATCCCGTGGCGTTCGAGGCCTATCTTGACGGGCTGTTGCACGACGCATCGCGTCGCGAGACGCCGGCTGAATTCGAGTCAGCGCTCAGGCTTGGTTTTACCGGTGTGCCTCCAATCAACGTTGATATCTATGATTTCGTCGAGAGGAGTGGAGCGCGGGTTGTGTTCAACGAGGTGCAGCGGCAGTTTGCTATGCTGCAAGGCGCCGAGAGCATCGTCGAGCAGTATTCTCGTTACACCTACCCGTACGACGTTTTTGGCCGTATCGCCGACATCAACGAGCAGATACACGTCAGGCGGCTGGACGGGATCATCCACTATGTGCAGGCGTTCTGCTTCCGCCAGATCGAGGACCTGATCCTGAGAAGAAAATTGCCGGTGCCGGTTCTGTCGATCGAGGGGAACTACCCGGGGCCGCTTTCTGCGCCCAATCGGCTCAGGATTGAGGCCTTTGTCGAGCAGCTGAGGTTCTCGAGGGGCCAACCGTGAATCCCGGCGCAAAACGGCTGCCCTGGGCGATAGCGCTCGTTTTTGTGGCTGTGTTTTCGCTGGCGCTGTTCCGCATTGTAAACTACGACATCTGGTTCCTTCTCAAGGCCGGCGATCTAATACTCGAGACGGGAAGAGTGCCCACATCCGACCCGTTCTCATACACGTCGCTCGGAACACCGTGGGTGATGCACGAGTGGCTTTTCTGCGTCATCGCCGAACTCGTCAGGCGCCATCTCGGGCTTGCCCTGCTGGTTGTCCTGAAAGCGATTATTGTCGCAGCCGCCTTCTCGATCGCCCTAACCGCCGCCACCATTCGCACCAAACTCGGCTCCGGGGCAATGATCGTTACGGCCACATTCGTGGCTCTGGGAGCATGCGCCTCACGTTTCCGGTTCCTTGCGAGGCCCCACGTAGTCAATTTTGCCGGTCTCGCTGTTTTCCTACTTGTTCTCGAACTCTTCTACATCAACAGGCGAAAATGGCTGCTCTTGCTGCCCCCGGTGACGCTCGTGTGGGCCAACATGCAGGCCGGCGCCATTATCGGCCCGGCGTATCTGTGGTTGATGTTCGGCTCCGACCTCGTGTCCGCCAAGTTTGGCCGGCAACCAAAGCCGAAAGCCGACCACGGTGGCCGGCGGGCGCTCTTCCTCGTTGCCCTGGCCTCGACCGGGCCCGTTTTCGTCAACCCTTACGGACTCCGCATCCTCGATTTCGCAACGGCCGCCATTGCCGAGCACGGCGCAGGGGGCGGCATATCGGTCATGGAGTGGACCACGCCCGGCGTTCGCTTCAAACTCTTCTGGGCCCTTTTCGCCGTGGTCTGGGTGGTTTTTCTCGGAAGCATTGGGAGGTGGCGCTTGCGAGACGCTCTGGCACTGCTGTTCGCATCCTCCCTAGCTGTTATGGCGAGGCGCTACGTTCCCATCTTTTTCTTGCTCGTAACCCCCTCAGTTGGCCACATAGCCTCGCAGTGGTCGGTGTTCGCCCAGGACGCCAGGTGGCGGTCTCGGGCGCGACTCCTCCTTCAAATCGCTGCGGTGGGGGCTTTCGCGATCTGCATGGTGGCGACATTCGCCAGGCCTCCGCCTTTGTGCCGGGGGTCGGTGTCAACCTGGGCGCATATCCCGTTGGCGGCGTCAACTTCATTGTGAAGCACAACATATACGGCAATATGTATAACTCGCACAGGTTCGGAGGCTACATCATCTTCCGAACATATCCGGGCCGCAAGGTCTTCATCGATGGTAGAAACGTGGTGCACAAGTCGCTGTGGGAGAAGTTTGCCACGGAGCCATTTGAGCAGATAGCGGACGAATACCGGGTGGACTACGCTCTCCTGGACTACAAGTTCGATTCGAGGCGCCATCAGTTTTCAGCCCAGTCGGTCAGGAGGGCCGCCATGCCGCCGCGTTCGGCGCAAGCGGAGAGACTGCTGGCCTGGTGGAGGCGTCACAACGGCTGGCACCTCGTCTTTTGGGATGACATCTGCGCGGTTTACGTTGATGGCAGCGACAAGTTTCAGGCGGTGCGCAGGCGGTTCGAGTATAGGTTCATCGATCCTACGGTCAGCAATCCGGTCTATCTCGCGGGCTACCTGAGCAATGCACGGATGCGGAAGCTCGTCCTTGACGAGGCGCGCAGGGCGATCAGACAGTCGCCTAATTCGGAGTCGTGTCGGGCCCTCTACGATTGGCTTGTCCAGCGGGGCAAGGAGAGGCCATTAGTGGAATGACCTGACGAGCGAGCCGACGATCAAATACCAGCCGTCAACCATCACGAACAGCAGTATCTTGAATGGCAGAGAGACCATGACAGGCGGCAGCATCATCATCCCCATTGATAGCAGGACAGATGCAACGACCATGTCGATGATGAGAAAAGGCACAAAAATCAGAAAGCCTATTTGAAATGCGGTCTTCAATTCACTTACCACGAAGGCTGGCACGAGGACTTTGTTGGAGACGTCCTCCGGCTTGGCAGGCCGTTTCTCCTTCGCCAGGTGCACGAACAGTGCGATGTCCTTCTCCCTTGTCTGCTTGAGCATGAATTGTCTGATTGGTGCCATTCCAGCAGTGAAGGCCTCCTTGTAACCTATTTGGTTGTTCATAAGGGGTAGGAATGCGTCGGAATAGACCTGATTGATGACGGGGCTCATGATGAAATAGGTCAGGAAGAGGGCGAGCCCGATGAGTATCGTGTTCGGAGGCGTCGATTGAGTCCCGACGGCCTGCCGCAGGAAGTGGAAGACGACTATTATTCTGGTGAAGCTGGTCAGCAGGACGAGTATCGCTGGAGCGAGCGTCAAGACGGTCAGCAGGAGCATGAGCTTCAGCGTGAGCGCGATGGTGTCCGGCGAGCTCGTGTCGCCGAGCGTCAGGGTTACGGACGGAGCGGGCGCCGCAGGGGCGGCAGGCGCCTTGGGCGGAGTGATGTGCGCCTGGGCGAATGCGGCATCGCAGGATAGGCCCAGAATGGTCGCGATGATAAGAGCGGTCAGGACGGTGCTTGTGAGTCTTAGCATGAAAGCCCCCATCGCTCATAGGGCCTCAGAATCAGACATATATCATTATCGACACACTCGAACGAACTGAACACGGTCTCCAGGCTACCTGCCGAAATCGGTTTCACAGCAGCACGCATCTATACCATCACCAGCTTCTCGATCGCGTGCTCCCAACTGTGTTCCAACGACGCCTCGTACGCATTTTCGCCGAGCGATCGCGCGAGGCCCTGGTCCGACGCGAGCGTATCTATCGCGTTCGCGATGGCGTGTTCGCTTGGCTCGCAGACGAAACCGGTCACACCGTCCCTTACTAGCTCTTTCGGGCCACCGCTGTCCGTGCAGGTGATGACCGGCTTGTGGCATTTGCCCGCCTCCAGCGTCACGAGCCCATAATCCTCGTTGAACGGGCCATAGAAGACGGCGAGGCATTCGGAGTAATAACGGCTGAGAGCCTCATAGCTCATCTCGCCCACAAACTTGACCTTGTCGGCAAGCCCCATCTGTTCCGCCAATCGCTTGAGTTCATTTTCTTGCGGCCCTTCTCCAGCAATAATGGCGTGAACGTCCGGCCTTTTCAAGTCGGCAAGAGCACGTATGAGTAGGTCGTGCCGCTTGAGCTCGACAAGCCTGGCCGGCGAGAGTATGAATCGGCCGAACGTGGGCTTGCTGCAGCGGAGCAGGTCCGATGCGGGCGGATAGAGGACCTCTGATGGGATGTGCCCGAATTGCAGGAGCCTCTGCTGGATATTCTTGGACTGAGCGTAGAGCTTCGTTACGTTTCTGTTGAGGAGGAAGGCGTCGATCTGATGGAGCAGCACTCGGCGCACGCTCTCCTTGAGCAATTGTCTCTTGGAGGCCAAGCTGGCCAAGAACTTCTCCCACAGATCGTAGTATTCGCGCATCCTGTGATTGAACCAACACACGTGGACAGGATGGCGAACCGCAAAGCTGGGGAACTTCAGCGAGATCACTTGGTCCACGCGCTCTGGGCATCCCTCGAAGCGCACATCCGTCAGATAAGCTGCAAGATACGCAGAGAACTGCCGCCCGAAGCGATTCTGCGGAACGGTCAGAAGCTGCGACTCGTGGCCGAATCGCACAAGCTGCCGAACCAACGTTTCTGCGAGCAGTTCATTGCCGCCCCTGACGAAAGGCACAGTAGAGGTTACCACGCATATTCGTTTCATGGTTGAGGAGTATATCACACCGCTGGACTGGTCAGGCGCTCTCTAATTGCGCATGGACGCGGGATGGGGCTGGAGGCTCAGTTGAGAGCGACTGCGAGGTGCCTTTCCTTTGCGTAGAGCCGCATGTTGCGCAGGGCTGCTGCCTCGATCTGCCTGATCCGTTCTCGACTCAGCCCCATTTCTTGGCCGATGCTCTCGAGGCTTCTTTTGACACCGTCCTTGAGACCGAACCTGAGGGTGATTACTTTTTTCTCCTGCTCGTTCAGCTGCTCAAAGAGCTCTCGAAGCCTGTCCGTGTAGCCTTGTAACATTAGCGCCCGCTCGATCTCGCTCTCACCATAGGTGTCGGCATCGTTGAGATTCGCCTCGAGGATGTCCGTCCCCTGCTCCTTCGACGACTCGATGGAAACAGCGTCAGCTGCCGCTCGCATGAGTGTCTCAACCCTCTCCTCGGAAAGTCCAACATATTCGGCCACCTCGCGCGCATCTGGCGCTCTGTCCAGCTTGTCCCTCAGGTGTTCGTAAGCCTTCTTGATTGCCCGCAGTTTGACCGTCTGCTTGATGGGCAAGCGCACGATGCCGGCCTGCGCCGCAAGCGCCGCCCTAATGGACTGTAGGATCCACCATTTGGCATAGGTAACGAAGCGATTGGCCTTGCTGGGATCGTACCGCTTGGCCGCCTCGATGAGGCCTATGTTGCCCTCGTTGATCAGATCGGGCAGGGGAACGCGGTTATTGGCGTATTTCTTGGCTATTGATACCACAAAGCGCAGGTTTGACTTGACCAGCTGCTCGATGGCGGCCTTGTCCCCCTTTCTTGCGCGCCGGCCCAATTCAATCTCCTCCTCCCTTGTGAGAAGAGGCGTTTTTGCTATCTCGTCAAGGTAGGTCCCGAGAATATCCTCGGAAAGCTCTTGCCCATTCTTGAGCTCGTCGCTATTGCTCATCACTCCAAGTTATACCTCTTAACCAGCCAGCCAGGCCGACCATGCATCATATTGGCATTTATTGAGCATAAACAGATTTCAAGAGATTAAACAACCGAGACAGAAACAAGCGGCGCCGCAATCCTCCTCCACCATGAGGCAGCCTTCTATCTCTCCAGAGGAGTTGCGGGCATGACACCCGCGGCCGCATCTCACTCGCCTATGATCTGAACAAAAACTCTCCGGCTGCGTGGCCTGTTATCGAAATCCAGAAGAACTATCTGCTGCCAGGTGCCCAGGACAAGGTCGCCGGAGTGAAGCGGCACTGAGAACGAGCTGCCGATCATGGCGGCTCTGACATGTGCAAAGCCGTTACCGTCATGCCATCTCAAATCGTGCTTGTATGCTATATCAACAGGCGCCATGCGCTCAATGGCATCTCTTAGGTCTTGCACGACGCCCGACTCGAATTCAATGGTGCTCACGGCGGCGGTAGAGCCGGCGACCGAGACCGTTACAAGGCCGTTTTGGACCTTGCTTTGAGAGAGAGCCCTTCTGACATTGTCAGTAACGTCTATGACGTCCGTGAACCCTTTAGTGGAGACCTGAAACTCCTTTAGGACAACAGCCATCTTATCTCCATCTGCCAAGTATCTATATCACCCAGGCCGCATCCAACCCCGGCGCACGTAGAACAACTGAGTCGTTCGGTCGGTTGCGAACGTGTGCGGTTAAGAAAACCTCTGCTCATTACGATACATACAAGCGCATGTTAAAGGTTCCTTATTATGTGCTTGGATGTCAAGTGAGTCTGAAAAGTAGGAACAGACAGGGGCTATGGATATAGCAACTATTTTGGGTCTATTGATTGGAGCGGGCCTCATCCTGTTCGGGATTGGCGGCTCAATCACTGCTTTTATCGATATCCCGTCTTTTTTGATCGTTGCTGGTGGCACGGTGGGGGCGGCGCTCATCAGTTTTCCACTGAAGGACGTGATGGGTCTGATGGGGGTTATCCAACAGGCCCTTTTCGTTCGGGTAAAGCCGCCTAACGATCTTGTCAAGCAGCTGGTCTCATTTTCGCAGAAGGCGAGAAGAGACGGAATGCTCTCGCTGGAGAGCGCTTCAAAAGAGATAGACGACGAGTACCTTAAGAAAGGGATAGGGCTGGCGGTCGACGGGACTCAGGCGGAACTCGTGAAGGAGATCCTCGAGACAGAGATGGACTACTTGTCCGACCGTCACAAGCTCGGCGCCTCGATACTTGAGGCGATGGGTGGTTATGCCCCAGCATTTGGCATGGTCGGCACTCTGATTGGGCTTATTCTGATGTTGCAGTCAATGGATGACCCCAGCAGCATTGGCCCGGCAATGGCGGTTGCGTTGATAACGACCTTTTACGGGGCGTTGTTTGCTAACCTGATATTTGTGCCTTTGAGCAACAAGCTCAAGAAAAGGTCCCAAGAGGAAAGGCTGCGGAAGGAGATGATAGTAGCCGGCATCATGTCGATCCAAAGCGGCGACAACCCGCGGCTGGTGGAGCAGAAGCTGAACACGTTCCTGCCGCCGAAGGAGCGCAAGAGCTCTTTCGAGTAGACCTGCACAAGAGGCGAAGGTAAGGCTCTGCAGCGGCCGTCGAAGATGATGCTGGGCACAATCGAACAGAGGGGTTACGCCCCAAGGGCTTAGGAGGAAGATGGCCGAAGAGGAATCAAAAGAGCTTGCTGGTTGGGTGCCGCTTTTCACCTCGTTGATGATCCTGATGTGCGCCTTTTTCATCATGCTGGTGGCATATTCGTCGTTCGACACGAAGAGGTCAAAGAAGGCGATCGGCTCGTTGCAAGGGACATTCGGGGCTTCTGGCTCGCTGGGCCTGTTTCCCACGAGCGGCGGGGCCTTGTTAATGCGCGATTCTAGGGTTAAGTCCAAGACGCCACGGACGAAATTGAGGGTGGAGAAGGTCCGCGCTTTCACGAGATTCTGCGAGGGGCGCAAGGGGGTTCGTGTGCAGTATAGCGCCAAGGGCATACGGATTGACACGGCGGAACGAGTGCTATTCGATCTTGGCTCCGCGAAGCTGAACAAGAACAGCAGGGATTTCTTGACGCAGGTGGCTGACCTCCTCAAGGAGTCTCAGAGCCGAGCAATTATTGAGGGCCACTGCGACAAGGCGGACATTGAGGCATCGAACTTCGCTTCGGGCTGGGCGCTCTCCATTGAAAGGGCGTTGGCGGTTACGAGGTTCATGATAAAACATGGCATCGACCCTCGCAAATTGTCCAGCTACGGTTATGGGCAATACGACCCGCTCACTATCCACAATGGCGAGAAACAGAAGTTCAATCGCAGGGTAACAATGCTGATAGATATAGGTGATGTGAGGGATTTGCTGAAAGATTCAGGGGAGCAGGATGGCGAGAAAGAAACGGGCAGCTGAGAGCGGGGGCGTTGACCAGCGTTGGATGCTGACGTTCTCGGACATGATGACGTTGCTCCTGACGTTCTTCGTGCTGCTGTTCTCAATGTCATCGACAGACAGCAGTAAACTGCACAAGGCGATGAAGGCGCTTAAGGATGAGTTTACGGCTTTCAATCTCGGGACCATGGGCCTGGGAGGCGGCGCTGTCGGTCCACTGGAGAACCCCAATCTGGTGATTCGGCCGGACGAGATACGAGTCGCCGTTGATCAGATCAAGCGATTCATCTCGGCTGAGGACCTCGATGACGATGCACAAGTTACTCGGGCAGGACGAAGTATAAAGGTCTCCCTTTCGGCGGACGTCCTGTTTGACACTGGCTCCGTAGCGGTCAAGCCAGCGGCACGGCCCTTGCTTCACGAGATAGCGCGTATCGCGACAAAGCTTGCCAAGACAGTGAGGGTAGAGGGCAACACCGACAGCACACCAGTCGTTGGCCAAAGATTCAAGTCGAACCTGGACCTATCGGCATACAGGGCGATTAGCGTGCTGAAGACCATTCTAGAGGAAAAAACCTTCACACCTCAAGGCGCCAGTATCGGCGCTTTTGGTGACTACAATCCGGTGCGACCCAGGGAGCGAAATGACAGGGACAGAAAGGCCAATCGGCGAGTGGACATCTTCGTTGTTGACCCACCTGACGCCGAATCGTTCTGGTATGCGCTGATGGAATCTTATCTTAGTAATACGAGCAACAAGGATTGAGAAGTTTATTTGTGTCGAGATAGACTTTCTAGTATATTCGACCTGTAACTTGTCAATTATCTATGGAGACCAATTATAGTGGCGGAAAGTAATGCACAGTCGCAAGGTGTAGGTTCTCAGGAGGGCGGAGGCGACACGAAGAAAAAAGTCTCGATCGTCAAGATACTAATCCTCTTGCTGCTCGCTATTGTCGTGTTCGGCGGTGTTGCCGCGGGTGTTCTCTATTTTCTCTATGGCACGGAATCGAGCGGCACTGGTGGCGCCTCGAAGACGGAGGCCGGTAAGCCGCAAGCCAGCGAGGCACTCCCGACGCCAGTTGTCCCCACAGTGGTTAGCACCTACGAACTGAAACCGTTCATTGTCAATTTGGCGGATAGCGGGTCATATCTAAAGACCACAATAGCGCTGGGCTACGGCGTTGCGGAGCAGGAGCAGCTCCTGAAGAGCAAAACGCCGCAGATAAGAGATGCCATACTGACGATATTGTCCTCCAAAAGCGCCAAGGCATTGTCAACCAAACATGGGAAGATGAAGCTCAAGGACGACATCCACAAGGCACTGAACCAGTTGCCTGGGCTTACTAACGTTGTTGTATCTGTCTATTTCACAGAGTTTCAGATTCTATGACCGTCTTCGCGCTCCGAACTAAGCACCGCGCCGGTCGAGTCAATTGCCCTGCCGACCCAGATGGCAGCGTCCTCGTTGCACTACATTCTGGTCGCTTCGAGTCGCCCGTTGAGCCAGAAGGGGAGAAGGAATAATGGCCAAGATTCTGCACCCATCTGAGAGTGCGTCCGTCTCAGAGCCCGTTGGCAAACCGGACAAGGCTGCGCGGGCCTCAATTGATTTTCTCTCGGATGTCCCTGTTACAGTTTCGGTCATGATGGGCAGGACGACCATTACTGTCAGGGAGCTGCTAGAACTGCGAGCTGGCAGCGTTTTGGAGATCAACAGGCCGGTTGACGAGAGCTTTGACCTCACTATAAACGGGGCGCCGTTTGGGAAAGTGGAAGTATCGGTCATTGAGGACACATACGGTCTGCGTATTGCGGAGATAATTAATCCTTTCGAGGGGTAGGATTTTCCTATCGCAGATTTCTGCTGGGGAGCGTCGATGCGGGGAAAGGCATACTTAGGGTTCATTCTCGTTGCGGGCATGCTCTTGGTCTCGATTCTCCCTCTGTGGGCTAAGGGAGAGTACCTCGGCAATGAGCTGAACGATCTAGCCTCCCCCTCCCCCTCGCCGTCGCCTCCGAAGGAGGCCGCCCCATCCTTCACTGAGATGTCGGTCCGCATGTTCATAGTCCTTACCATAATTATTGGGCTGATTATTCTCCTGGGCTTCTTTATGCGGAAGTTCCTGAAGGGACGCCGGTTTGGGGCTGGCAAGATGGCAACGGTCTTGTCTGTTACGCACATCGTGGATAGGAAGTACATCGCCGTGGTCGAGGTGCTCGGAAGGACACTGATCATCGGTGTAGGCGCTGATTCGGTCTCGCTGCTGGCTGACATAGGGCCAGCGCTGCCCCTGGAAGGAGAGACGCCGGTTACCACGGAGAACACGGCCCCCGCCCAGCCTCAGGAGAGCTTTTCAGATGCGCTGGCAGACAAGATCTCAACAATGGAATCAGACGAGGCCCACTCATTCCTGAACAGTCTGACTGATCAGGTGAAGAAGAAGATATCCCGCCTCAAGAAATAGGGCTGCCCTGGGCTTTTGAAGGGCGGGTCCACCGTCACAGACTGCCCTCTGACTCTCCCTCAATAATCAGGATTAATGGCAAGGCAGATGGTGGGATGAACACGGTTTGCCGGTGCGCAGAGGCTATGAGTTCGGCAGGCATCGGTCTGTAAGTTACACCCGCTGGGTG
>QMNL01000006.1 GCA_003647755.1 Candidatus Coatesiibacteriota bacterium | reverse complement strand
GAGGAGCGTCAGGGCCTCGCAGTTCTCAGCGAGGTCTTCTGGCGCAATTGCGCCGCCCGCGAAATCCCTTATGCCGCCCCTGAAGACCACCTCCTGGGTTATCGGTGGTTTTAGCCTGATGGCGACCTCGGCGTCCATTCCACCACAGGCAATGAATCCCAGGCTACCGTTGGTGCCTCCTATTCCATCGATGATTCTGCCATCTTCGACCGCCATGACGGCAGTGAAAGCATATCCTACTTCCACACAGACAAAAGACGTCTCATCGTATCGAATGCCCAGTCGCTCTGATTGGTCCTTGATGCCAAGCGCTACGCAGCACACCTTCAAGGTTGCATCTATTCGTGATTGCCCAATCAATGAAATAAGGGCTGTTCACGCGCGTGCCTGAGCAACGAAGATCATTTCGGGTGAATCGTCCGTCAGCGGTGACTTATCGAAGTTTCCGAAGATCTCGACGACATTGAAGCCACAACGCGCCAAGAGATGCTCAACCTCGTAGCGAAAGAAATATCGGAATGGAAATGCCTGGACGAGGCGCTCGCTCCTGCCGTCCGGGTGGGTCACGTAGAAGATTATCTCGACGTCGTTGTATTGCTCCGTCCGGTGGAAAGCGACGACCCGGTCTGTGCGCCTGAGCTTCTTACCGTCCGGAAGCTCGAATTCGGGCGTGTCCTCAACCTCATTCAGGTATTTCGGGTTATTGATGCGTTGGGGATGGGTCTGGAAGAGCTCCAGGACGAACCGGCCGCCCGGTAAGAGATGCCTGTAAACGCAGTCAAGGCAGGCGAGCTGTTCCTCAACCTGTATTAGATGCGAGAACGACCGGAAGGGCGCAGTTATCAGCGAGAATCTCTCGTTCAGATCGAAGTCGGTCATGTTGGCCTTTACGATTGTCACGCGCTCTTGCACGTCATCCAGCTGCGCGAGCAGTTTCTTCCGGCACGTATTGAGCATACTCTCAGAGATGTCCAGTCCGACGATCTCGCATCCCGCCTGTGCAGTCGGGATCAGTATCCTGCCAGTCCCACAGCCGAGCTCCAGGACTTTGCCGTTACAGGAGCAAGCCATGTCGATATAGAAGCCAAGGTCCGCTCTTTTTGCATAAGCTGGGACCAAATCGTAGTATTCCGAGAGGAAAGACTCATATTCGTACACGTTGCGTCCAGCCATCACTCACCCTCGCCATCTCAACGATTAACAGAGGCAACGTCTTCTAATCTGCAGCATTCTGCCATGAACTAACCCGCCTTGGCTACCCGCTTTTGCCAAGCGAAGACTACAAAGAGCGCGCCCGTCCCGACTCCGCTCTTCACAACATCTGTTACTCACCCAGCAAGAACCTCCACCGGCCGCATCTCACCACTACCACATGACCCTTTCTCGCCCAACCCATGGCTCGCCCGTAAAAGAGTTGACTCACATAGGCAGCGTTGTTAGGCTTGGCGTTCAGTTATTCTGGCAGGTTGATTTTGGATAGCCATATCGGTCGTTTTTTTGATGGACAGGAGAGAGTAGTATGAGGATATCGCGAGTTTTCGTTGCGGCCTTCATGTTGGCACTGTTTTTGGGTGCACTGAGCAATCTTGGCCTGGCCGACCAAACGCACTTTACGCTCAAGTATTCTTGGCCGAGGCTTGATATCGAGCAGATGCCCGCATACGCGAAGGGGCCCGAGAGCGGCGTGGGCGCATTTGAGGCGAGCATCAACATGTGGAAGGACCGGCTGGGTCTGTTGGCTTCAGCGGAATGGGGCAAGTTTGAGTTTCATGGGATGTCCGGCACCTACAATGTCTCACCTTCGGCCGGGGCCCAGCGTGTTTATGATTACGAGTCCCACACAGATATCTACAAGGGCGTTTACAACTGCGACATGCGTTTCTATTTGGGCAACTTTATCCGACGTTGGTCGGAGGCTGAGCTCAAAACGCTGCGAGACCTGAATCTCGCTGTGATCCTTGGCTGGAATTGGCAGCACTACAAGTTTGACCGGGAGATAACGGAACTCAGCGTAAGGGGCCATCCAAATGAGACGCCAGACGAGCGCTTGCTGCCCTGGGGCGATGCTACGGACTACGATGATGACCACGGTGGTGCCTACAAGATGGATGCCAGTGGCCCTGAGATCGGCTTCTCGCTTGACTGGTCCCCCTTTAATAAATCGAAGACAGAAGCGCTCAAGCAGATTGGTGTGCATCTTTTGAGCAGGTTCTCCCCGAGCATGGTTAGAGTGAAATTCTATGGGCGCAAATGGCAGGACACAATGGATAGCATATCTGGAGCGGATTGCGAGGTTGGCGTAACCTACGATTTCACGAAGCTGCTTGAATTGAAGCAAGGTCAGAGCCTTTCTGCGGGGCTTGGCTACAACTACCGCTACCTGAGCGGGCACAACTTCAACAGGATAACCTCTTACGGTGCTCTGTTCACCGTAACCTATGGAATGCAGCACACCTGGTAGAGACGAGGTCCCGGCTCGTCCGTAGCGTGGGCGGTGTTCGGCTGACGCACAAGTAGGGGCTGGACCATTGTTGAGCCTTGGCAAGTTTGGGCCACGGCCCCAAGCCCTGTCTATAGCTGTCGCATGTTTGGCGGCGGCTGTGTTTGTGTTCTACGTAGCAACAGTTGCGTCTATGCCACTTGCGGGACTCGTTAAGTTTGTCCCTGATGACGCTTTCTACTACCTGAAGATCGCCCAGAACATTATCGCAGGCCACGGCCAGACGTTCGATGGCGAGAGCCCTACCAGCGGATTCCACCCTCTCTTTATGCTGCTAATTTTGCCCATCGCTGCCATTTTCGAGGGTTCGCCCGAGATGGCAGTCCGAGCGATGGTCATCCTGTGTGCCACCCTGTTTATGCTCTGCGCGGTGGTCTTATCTCGCATCATCAATTCGCTTGCAGGCCGCGGGGCGCAAGCTCTTGCCTTCGCGGCCGCCGTCACGGCGCCTTCGCTCGTATTTGTTTGCATTGGCGGGCTGGAGACCTCGCTTTCCCTCCTGATGGTGCTGATGACTTTGCACCTTTTCATCAAAATGGCGATGGACGAGACAATGCGCAGCAGAGACTCTCTCCTGCTGGGAGCACTGGCAGGGCTTGCCATCCTCGCCAGAACAGACAACATCTTTCTGGTCCCAGCCTTCATGCTCGGTTTCATGGCCGCAGGGCCTCGCTCGAAGCGTTGGCTGCACTGGCGAAATCTCCTGTCTTTTACTTTGCCTCCAATTATGGCCGCGCTCGGAGTCGCCTTATGGTCTTACTTGAGCACGGGAGCGCCATATCAATCGAGCGGCGCAGCGCTTAGCGTCACATCCCAGCTCGGCATCAATTCGACTCGTGGCGGCATTTCTGAACTGGCCCACTCATCCACCAACATCGTAGGCGACTTCTTAGTCAGGGCATTTCAGACCGCGGGACTGCCGGTTTTGGTTGCCGTGCTGGCGTTCGCGGCGCTCGTGTTCGCCTCGATGTTCTCGGAGCTCGTCCATATCGGCAAGTTGCTGGGCCGGATTCGCCTCTTACTGCCACTTCTGGCCCATTCGTTCTTTCTGGCGGTGTTCTACGCCGTCTGGTTCCACCAGTTTCAACTGTGGTATCTCGCGCCGGCATCGATGGCCGCAGTTTTCGTTTGCTCGCTGCTGTTCGTTGGCCTCGCCGAGAGCGTGAGCGAGATTTGGCCGAGGAGCGCTCGACAAGTGGGGGCATTGCTGAAAGCAGCTATTGCCGTCGTGATAATCATAGCCGGGGTGGTCCAGGCGCCAGCGCTCCTTTCAACAGGCCTTTATCCCTGGCAGCCGGAGATGCTAAGAGCAGCTGAAGCCGTGCAGCGGCACATTCCGCCAGGAACCAGGTTGGCTGCCTTCAACGCGGGCATTCTTGGCCTGGTCCTCGGGACGACGGTGGTCAACCTCGACGGCGTTGTCAACAACCGTGTGCTCCCGTTTTTGGCACGCCGGAATCTTGACCAGTATCTGGCGATGGCCGGGATCGGGGCCATTTTGGACTATCAATACAGCTTTTACAGTTTTGCCAGGGCGACAACGCGGGCGGGCTATCAGGATTTCGAACTTGTCGCCGAGCTGCCAGGCACCTGGCATGGAACGAATATCTGGGCTTGCAGGAGGAAGCGGGGAGCGTTTTTGGAGGCATCGCTGGTTCGCTTGGCCTCTGGTTTTTATCCGCCCGAACATTGGGTAGGCGGGGATTTCGAGTTTCGGTGGTCTGAGGGGGATTGTTCGAGGCTTTCTATCCTGCCCGCAACCACGGACGTCGACCTTGAACTTGTCGTGCTGGCCTATCCGCTCGAGGTCGCCGGGCATCATGGCCAGAGGGTTACCGTGGGATTGAATGGGGGCAGGCTGGGGAGCGTCATAATGGCACCGGGTTGGCACAAATACGTCCTGACCCTCCCGGCCGGCAAGCTCACGCCTGGCCCAAACACGCTCACGTTCCGTTACCGGTATACGCTATGTCCTGCCACGGATTTTCACGGCGGGGGAAACGACAGGCGAAATCTGGCTGTCGCGTTCCGAGCGATCCGGTGTCAGAGAAAAAAGCGCTCGATGGCTATCGCTGCCCCATCGTCGTTGTTCCGGGGCACGAGCAGGTCGGCAGAATCCTTCACCTCTTGTAGAGCGTTCTCAACTGCTATCCCCAGCCCTGCATTCCTCAGCAGGCCACAGTCGGAGATGTCGTCTCCTATGGCAACTATTTCGTCTCTTCCGATGCCTCGACTCTTTGCGATATGCCAGACCGCCTGCCACTTCTCGCCAAGCGGGCTGAGGACCTCGAGCGCGCTTGCCCCGATCGTCAGGTTCCTCACAATGTGGACGTTCAACTCATCGGTCGTGGCAAACTTGCCCAGCGCCTCGTAGGCCGGGGTAAGCCTCGCGAGGCGCTCCATGACGATGAACTGGATGATCTTGTCGGCGGGCGATTCTCGCAGATCGTCGAGCTCGACAAGGAACTCCGCGTTGCGGGAGACATAAGCACGGTGGAAGTGGTTTGTGTCGCTCCTTGCGCAGCAAAGGTCGATCCCATCCTCGAAGCGGTCCACGTGGAGCACCGGCTTGAGGCCGAAGCTCTCCAGAAGGTCGATGACTGGCAAGAAATGCTGCGTCGGGAATAGATTCTTGAAGACGATATCGTGCTGGGGGCAGTTTCTCACGGCGGCGCCGTTGTTATAGGCGACCGGGATGGGGCGGCCTACCTGCTGGACCATGGGGATCACCGTGCGGTAGCGCCTGCCCGTGCAGAACACGACTGTTACGCCGGCGTCAGCGGCGGCGCGTAGGGCCGAGATGGCCCTTGGGCTGATCTTCTTGTCGTCCGTCAAGAGCGTGCCGTCGAGGTCCAGCGCAAGCAGCCTGAACTTCATCTTTGTCACCTGTGGTTCGTGCTAAGTAAGCAGTGCAATGTCGCTTCAGGTTTTACCACAGATGGTTTTTGAGACAAGGATCTGTTGTGCAATTGCGCGATGTAATCTAATCATTGGTCAGGATTGGCCTGGCAGATTTGATAGGGACAGAGTCAATCTCATGCGGCCGGACGTGGGGAGCAGATCAGGCAGCAGCTAAAGTTTGCTCCCGAAATTGACGAAATCTTCAATGAATGGATGGCCATCTCGCGTTGGGCACAGATCGCTCGACCATTGCATTGTTGTTCGCTTGAAACGGGGAGACCGTGGGCAGGATATCGAGAATACAGGTCGTCGAGCGGGTCGCCGGAGGAGCACAGCTTTCGGGGATGAGCTTGTACGGCGTCAACCTTTCGGACCTCCGGCTTTCTGGGCTGGAGTTCAGAGGCACAAACCTGTTTCGCGTCAACATGCAGGGCGTTGATGCGTCCGGTTCGGACTTCATGGACGCCAATCTCTCCCGGTCAAACATATCTCGGGCCAGTTTCCGGAGGGCGAATCTGGAGCGTGTAAACCTGTTTGCGGCTAACGCCTCCGAGGCGGATTTTAGCCATGCGATACTCAGCGGGGCAAAGATGGGGCGTGGCATTTTCAGGATGGCTAGATTTGTTCAGTCGGACCTCAGGCGGGCGGAGCTCGACCGGGCAGACCTGTCAGAGGCGGACCTATCTAAGGCCATGTTGGGCGCTGCGATGCTCGGCCGGGCCAAGCTCGTCCGGTGTTCCCTGGTCAAGGCAGACCTGGCGCACGCGTTCCTAAAAGAGGCGAACCTGTCCAAATCAAACCTCACGTCCACTGACCTGACCGCAACCGACTGCAAGGGCGCCAATCTATCGCAGTGTGCTGCGAGCTATGCCAGCCTGCGCCGCGCCAACCTCACCAATGTGAACATGCAGAACATAATCCTCAACGAGGCGGACCTCAGGCAGGCAAGCGCCGAGGGCGCAAACGTCAGGAGTGCGATTCTTATAGGGGCAGACCTGAAGAACTCGGACTTCTCAGGTGCTAACTTCCAACGTGCCGAGCTGGCCTTTGCCCAGCTGGAAGGATGCAACTTCGCCGGCGCGACCTTCCAGGCCGCCAACCTTGCCGAGGCCGATGGTTGGGAGAGGGCCGAGTGGGGGGGAGCGGTTTTCAACTCGGCAAGCCGGCTGCCGTCGGGCTTCAGGGAGCTAATTGATAGCGTGATCTTCGTCTGAGAGTCTCTGCCCGGGGCCGGGCGCCATAGGTGGGGAGAATCGCACAGCTTGCCGGCCGCAATTCACAGGTTCGGTGCATCTTGACAAGCTCTCTGCACGCAGTTACATGTATAGTCGAGACTGTAACCGGCGGTTCTGACGCGATAGATTGGGGCGTCGTCAAGTGGTAAGACACAGGACTTTGGATCCTGGATCGGAGGTTCGAATCCTCCCGCCCCAGTAGCGCATGGACCCCTTTGAATCCGGGCATTGTTTTTTGGAGGCATGTTAATGATTGTTGAGCAGTTGAAGGTGTTCACGGGCAACGGCAACAGGCCACTGGCCAGGATGATCTGTGAATACCTTAATATTCCGCTTGGGGACGCTGATGTCGGCCGTTTTAGCGATGGTGAGATAATGGTGCAGATCAATGAGAACGTCCGGGGCACCGATGTCTTTGTCGTTCAATCGATGGGTCGGCCTGTGAACGAGCACCTGTTGGAGCTATTGCTCATGATTGATGCTTTGAAGAGGGCCTCGGCGGGACGGATAACAGCTGTGTTACCATATTATTGTTACGCGCGTCAGGACAGGAAGCGAATGCCTCGTGTGCCGATCTCGGCTAAGCTGATAGCGGACCTGTTGTCTGCGAGCGGTGCAGACAGGGTCGTTTCGGTTGACCTTCACGCAGGTCAGATACAGGGCTTTTTCAACGTTCCTTTTGACCATCTGTTGTCCGCTCCGGTACTTGCAGGTTACATCCAAGGTTTGGATGTGAAGGATCTGGTTATTGTCTCGCCGGATGCTGGCGGCGTCGAGCGAGCCAGACAGTTTGCGAGAAGGCTTGCGAGTGATCTGGCCATAATCGACAAGCGTAGGCCCTCGCCAAACGTCTCAGAGGTTCGTCATATAATTGGTGATGTTGTCCATCGCGATGTTGTGCTGCTGGATGACATGATTGATACTGGCGGCACGATCGCGAACTCCGCCGTGGCACTTCAGGCCGCCGGGGCCAGGCGCGTGTTCGCCTGCTGCGCACATCCAGTCCTTTCTGGCCAGGCGTATGAGCGGCTGACCGAATCGCCCATAGAGAAGATAATAACGACCGACACGATACCGGTTGATAAAAAGCGCGATCCAAAAAATAAGATTGTTGTTTTATCCATAGCACCGCTCTTGGGAGAGGCGATCAAGAGGATCAATAAATCGCTCTCAGTAAGCGAGATGTTTCAATAGGGACGTATTTGGAGAGTAATAAAATGGCGGAGAGATTGAAGTTGAGCGCCTCGTCAAGGAGTTGGGGAGGTAAGGGCAGAGCGAGGCGAATGCGGCAGCAAGGTCTGATCCCCGGAGTAGTTTACGGTCGCGGCATGGATTCGATTCCTGTCGTGGTCGCGGAGCGCGATCTGTCGCAGTTGTTCCAGCTGACGGACTACGAGTCGGAGCTGATTGACCTCAGGGTTGATGACGGCGACCCCATGGATGTTCTTGTTAAGGAGACACAGTTCGACCACATTGGTGAGCGGCTACTTCATATCGATTTTTTCCGGATAACACGTGGCGAGAAGCTGGATGTTGAGGTTCCGATTGTTGTTTTGGGAACAGCAGAAGGCGTTAAAATGGGCGGGATTTTGCAGAATAACATGCGTGCGGTCAAGATACGATGCCTTCCCAAGGACCTTATTCACGAACTGCGGATCGATGTTTCCGCCTTAGGGGTGGGAGACTCGATTCATATCCGGGACCTGAACGTGCCCGACACGATCGAGATTCTCGAGGAGCCACAGCGGACGGTCGTAACGGTATTGGCCAAGAAGGTTGAGGAGAAGGCGCCCGAGGAGGAAGCCCCCGAGGAGGAAGCTGCCACCGAGGCGAAAGAGCCAGTGACCGAGTAATAGCGGTTTGGGCAGAGCAAGTCTTTGGGCACATCTGAGGAGAAGGCGCACGTTCGCGAATGCCCAGGATTTTCTCGTGGTGGGCCTGGGGAATCCGGGGAGCGAATACGTCTCAACTCGACACAATGCGGGTTTCATGTCCCTGGATATCTTGGCTGGAGCTCAGGATGTGAGGTTTCGCCATTTTGGCCAGGGGGAGGCCGTGGTCTGGCATGTTGATGGGAAGCGAGGCGTCCTCGCCAAGCCCATGACTTATGTCAACAACTCAGGTTCGTATGTTAAGTTTCTTATCACCCGGCTCGGTATTGCTGTTGACAAAGTGTTGGTGGTGCATGACGATATTACATTAGATATAGGGCAGTATAAGTTCAAGTTTGGTGGGGGTTCCGCCGGGCACAAGGGCCTGATCTCTATAATCGAGAGCCTGGGCACAGCAGAGTTCTACAGGCTGAGAATAGGGATAGGTCGGCCGCCTCGCGGGGACTCAAGAGTTGAGTGGGTTCTATCGGCTTTTGCGGAGGAGCAGCTTGGGCCGCTTTCGGAGGCCTTGCAAAGGTGCTCGACAGCCGTGGCAGATTTTGCTATTCAGGGTGGTGTCGCTGCTATGAACATACATAACAAACGGACGAAAGAGAGGAAGCTCTGTTGAGGGCGTATGAACTTGTTTATGCTTTGAGGCCGAATCTCCAGGATGAGCAAAGGGTTTCCCTGATCAAGCGCTTTGAGGAGCTTGCGAAGCGGCTCGGCTGTGTTCGGACGGAGGTTAAGGAATGGGGCATGAGGCGCACAGCCTACGAGCTGAAGAGGTTTCATGAGGCCTACTACATTGTGATGCGTTTTTTTGGCGACTCGTCGGCGAAAGATGAGATCGACCGGCAGCTGAAGTTAACAGACGAGGTGCTTCGCCACCTTTTTGTGAGGCTCGAGGACGAGGAGAAGGCTTCAGAGGAGGAGTTTGATGAGTCCGTGGTGGAGGAGGCATCCGATTAGGGCAAGAGGGCATTAAGATGGCTGATCTAAACAGGGTGTTCTTGGTGGGACGCATCGTTCGGGACGCTGAGCTGAAGTACACGACATCGAATCGTCCTGTGTGCCAGTTTGACTTGGCGATAAACAGGGCGAAACGTGAGGGAGATGGTTGGACGGAGGAGACGATGTTCATCAACCGAATCTCGTATTGGGGTGAGCAGGCCGAGCGGAAGGCAGAGTATCTTCAGAAGGGGAGGCTTGTCTTTGTAGAGGGTCGATTGCGGATGGACGAGTGGGAGAAGGACGGTCAGAAGAGGAGGGAGCTCAAAGTAGTGGCGACCCACGTGCAGATTCTTTCGGCCCCTAGGGCGGAGAGCGGTGCTGGCGCTTTCAAGGAGCAGACGTTCAAGAAGCCGGAGTCGGGCCTCGCCTCGGAGGATGATTTGCCGTTCTAGCGGCAGGCGCTCTGCTCGTTGTTGAAGAGTTTTGGTGCATTTGGTTGCAGGATAACTTTTTTGGGAAGTAACAATGGCGATAAACTTCAAGCCTTATAGAAGGCGATACTGTCGGTTCTGTGAGAAGAAGATCGATAAGGTCGATTACAAGGACGTGGACCTGTTGAAGTACTTCATCACTGACCGGGGGAAGATCATTCCCCGTCGCATCTCTGGCACGTGCGCAAGGCACCAACGGCAGCTCACCACTGCGGTCAAGCGCGCGCGGATACTGGCTCTTCTGCCATTTGTAGGAGAGTAAGGCGGCTAGTGTGGAGCCCTCCGGAACGCAGGAGACCTGCAGGCGTCGTGCCCCCGACGCGGCATTTTTTGGGCGCATAGCATTCGGGGCTGTAGGAGCCGTAGTGCTTCTATGTGCACTGCACTTCGGATTACCTCAGCTGAGGATTCTGACCAAGATGCTGCTACCTCTGCCGGTCGCCCTCACCTACATTCTGTTTGGGCCAATGGTCGTCCTCGCGGCGACAGGCGGGGCATGCCTGCTCATCTGGGGCTTCGTCTCTCTCCAAGAGGCGCTTGCTTTCGCCGCAGGAGGCGCTCTGCTCGGCCTGATTCTCGGCGAACATGCGCTGAGAGGTCGTTCGGCATTCCACACGATCGCAATCGGGACACTCGCTGTTTCCGCCATAACATTGATAGCCCTGCAGATGCTTGCGCCGGGCTCAATTGTGCCGGGAGATGAGGCCGCGTTCAACGGCCTGTTTGCTGGTAACTTGGACGCAAACAGCCCCAATGTCCTTGAGCAGATGAAGTCATCGGTCGGCGAGGAGACCGCAGACAAGGCTGTCCACTGGCTGATGCTGCTGCTTCCGTCTCTTGTCGTGATCGGCGAGCTCCTTTACACGATAATTGGATTTGTGGGATTCAGGGGATTGGTCAAGCGGATTTTCGGCGTAGCGACGTATCAGGCGACCTCTGAAGGTGAGTTTAGGCTTTGGCACGCTCCGGACAAACTGGTCTTTGGGCTGATTGGCGTAGGCGCTTTTCTGCTTTTGGCAACGGGCCTCCCGTTCCGGATAGCTCTGAACTGCATGGTGGTGCTGGGCTGCGTGTATGTGATACAGGGCTTTGCGGTTGCGCTTTTTTTCGCCGGTCGTTTCATCTCTTCCAGGTCTTTTCAATGGATAGTGCTTTTGATAATCTTGCTCGCACTGAGGCTGTTGTTTTTCCTGATGGCAGCCGCGGTTGGCTTTCTGGACGTTTTTATGGATTTTAGGAAAGTACGAGCAAGAAATGCGAAAGAGGAACAACAAAGCGCAGAGTAGCGCATTGAGAGGTATTCAATATGGCAAGCGTTGAAGTTTATCTGAAATACGATATCGACAAACTGGGCAGAGCCGGCCAGAGGGTCTTTGTCAAGAACGGCTACGCCCGTAACTTCCTGTTCCCGCGCAACCTCGCTGTGCCCGTTACCAAAAAAAGCATCAACCGCCTTGAAAATGCTATGAGACAGGTCGAGGCGCGGAGGCGGCTGGAGCTCAAGGCCGCCCAGAGCGTCGCAGAAACGATCGCAACTCTCGAATGCAGTTTCTTCCGGCAATCAGGTGACGAGGACAGGATATTCGGTTCCGTAACAGGACGGGACATCGCCGCCGCGCTCAAGGAAAAGGGGCTGGACATTGATTACAGGAAGATACAGCTCGAGAGGCCCATCAGGTCTCTGGGGATTCACCACGTCCCGATCAGGGTCCACCAGGATGTGGTTGTCGAGCTGAAGGTGTGGGTTAAGAAGGAAGAGGTTGAGGAGAGTCCCGAGTCCTCACAATAGAGCCACTTAGGCAAGAAAGATGGAAGCGAGAGGGCCATGCCGCCAATATCTACCCCGCCTGAGGCAGCGCTCGCTTACCAGGTCCTCGGGCTTGCGTTTGCGCTGTTCGTCTGGGTCATGGCGTTCAGTGAGTGGCAGCGCACACGCAACAGGGACTATTATGTAATTGGCCTGGCGTTCACTATACTGGTCATACGCCAGCTCTTCCCCTATATATTCTTTGTAATCAGCTATGTAACCACACACCCCATCTCGAGGTCATTCACAACCCTCGTCACTTACGCCTGGGAGAACCTCTCGTTCGCCATAATGGCCGGAGTTGTGATTATTAGAATGGCGCGCAGCCACCTGCGCTTCGAGAAGCTGCTGATCACTTACTTCGGCTTCGTCTTTTTGCTTGTGCTGGAGATCGTCCTGTTCGACAAGCTCTTGCCACACAGGGACCTGATGGTCTGGACGCCGTTCATCTTTACGATGCTGAACATTATCATATTATCCTTCGCTATCACATCGTGCTATGCGCTCAGGCGGTCCATCAACCATTTTTTCAGGAAGGCGTTCTGGCTGTTCTATGTTCACCAGGTTGTCGTGTTCTTCTTCTACTTCAACAAGTCGAGCTCCGTCTTCAAGTATCTCGCTGAGATGTTCCCCATTCTTGGTGCATTATTCATAGTTCTTGCTGTATATACTTCAATACGGAACGAGATAGCGAACAAGTCTCAGCGGCTCAAGCAGTTGGATGCGACGAAGTCGAGGTTCATGGCAGTAGTTTCGCACGAGTTGAGGACGCCGTTGTCATCGATGAAGATGTCTTATGACATGCTGTTGTCGGGTAAGCTCGGGGAGCTGACGTTGGAGCAGCATGATGCGCTTGCGGTGATAAAGAACAACGCTGATCGGCTGATAAGGATGATCGAGGAGCTCTTAGACGTCTCGAGGGTAGAGCATGGGACGTTCAGCTTGAACCTCAAGAGGGCCAACCTGACCGAGTTTGTTCGCAAGGTAGTCAAAGAGTTCGAGAAAGGCCTTCTTAGGCGGTCTAAAGAGCTCGTGGCCGAGTTCCCGAAGGAGCCTATTTATATCCATTTCGACTCGGATAAACTCTCTCAGGTGATAATCAATTTGCTTCACAATGGCGATCGATACAATCGTCCTCATGGGCTTCTGAAGTTGACTGTCAAGGAGAGCCCCAAGATGGTGGTGTTTGACGTGGAGGACCAAGGGCCCGGCATACCGGCCGACAAGGTGGACGAGGTGTTCGACAGCTTCGTTCGCGCTGCTCGAGGCGCATCTGGCGAGGGTGGCCTCGGGCTTGGCCTGCACATAGCAAAGCAGATTGTCGAGGCGCATGGGGGGTCTATCATGGTGGTGAAGACAGGCGAAGAGGGGACCAAGATCAGGTTTACTCTGAGCAAGGAGCTGGGTTCGACCGGGACCGGCCACGTGGACGAGGCGAGCAGCAAATGACGGACTGTTTCGGGAAGATACTGGTTGTTGATGATGATGAGTCGATGCGGACCATGCTCAGTTTGCTTCTTAAGGCCGAGGGCCACGAGGTCGTGGGCGCCTCGAGTGAGCGTGAGGCGATCAGGCGCATCCGCAAGGAGAGCTTCGATCTGGTTATCACTGACTTGCGGATGGAGAGCCACGTCTCAGGCATCGAGGTCTTAAAGAAGGTGAAGCATTTCTCCCCCTCCACTGAGGTCATTGTCGCTACGGCATTCGGCTCAATAAAATCCGCCATCGAGGCGATTAAACTCGGAGCCTGGGACTATATCACGACTCCATGCGAGAACGAGGAGATCCTGCACAAGGTGAGAAAGGCCCTTGAGAGCAAGGCGGTGTCCCAGCAGATCGAGTCGCTTCAGCACTTGCAGCGTGAGCAGATGGATCGGTTCAGCTACGATTCGGTAATTGGCGTGTCCAAGTCGATGAGGCAGGTTTTGGACCTCGTGCGCAAGGTGGCTCCGACCGAGGCCCGTGTTTTGATCTTGGGCGAGAGCGGGACTGGCAAGGAGCTGTTGGCTCGGGTGATACACTACAACGGGCCGCGTTCCGGTGGCCCCTTCGTGGCGCTCAACTGTGCTGCGATTCCCGAAGCGCTTCTCGAATCAGAGCTCTTCGGGATTGAAAAGGGCACCGCGACTGGCGTTTCGGGTAAGCAGGGGAAGTTCGTTCAGGCCAACCAGGGCACGATCTTTCTCGACGAGATAGGGGACATGTCCCCTTCCACGCAGGCTAAGGTGCTTCGCGCGTTACAGGAGCAGGAGTTCATGCCGTTGGGCTCGAAGCACTCTGTTAAGGTCGATGTGCGCGTTATCTCGGCGACCAATCAGGACCTAAAGCAGGCCATTAGGGAGGGCCGGTTCAGAGAGGACCTCCTTTTCAGGTTGAACGTGTTCACCATCGAGATACCTCCGCTCAGGAGGCGCCGTGAGGATATTATCCCCCTGTCGGAGCACATTCTGAACAGGATTTCGCTTGCCAAGCGAAAGAGGATAGGCGGGTTTACGGAGAACGCTCAAAGGGCACTGTTAGAGTATCCCTGGCCGGGGAACGTGCGGGAACTTGAGAACGTCATAGAGCGCGCAGCAATAGTCTGCGGTGATGAGAGCATTGATGAGGGCGACCTGGCGCTGGAGGTGCAGAGCATGAACAGACCCGACTCGAGGGGACAGCGCCCCGTAACGCTCAGGGATGTGGAGCGGCGGCATATTCTTGGTGTGTTGAGGATGATGGACTTCAATAAAGCGAAGGCCGCCAGGATGCTTGGCATCAGCCGCTCGACGCTCTGGGCCAAGATGAAAGAGTATGGGCTGGAGGGAGGAGACCTGCTGGAGTGAGCGAGCAACTGAACACGGCGCAAGCCGTCATTATCGGCCAGGTTGAGAGATTCCTGGCCTATATCCACTCAAACTCGGTGCGCACGTCGCGCCAGAGTCAGCTGATCGCGGGCGAGAACTTGCAGGAGATCGTGAGGCTGTTTGATCCCACGGCGGGTCGTTACGGATATCTGCCTGATGAGCGGCATTATCCGGAAGTCTTCTTCGTCGATACGCTCTGCCGGTATTCCGGAATGACAGTCCTTTCGAACGGCGAACTTGGCGTTACCCAATACGGCTACCTATACCTCTCGAGGGAGCCTGAAAGACGGCTTGTGATGCTCGCCTCCGCGTTTGTGAACGATTACCCGTGGGCGGTGTTGTTTCCAAGAGGCGATCTGGCGGCCAAGATCGCCAAGCAGCGGGCAGATGCCCTCCAATTCGTTCTTAACCTGAAGCCCGGCACGCAGACGCAAATAGATAAATTCGCTGCGGGGCTGGCCGATCGCCTCCAAATAGACCTTGACGACAAGAACCCGCCTTACCCGGGCCTGATCCTCGAGTGGGTCCTGCGACATATATTGATAACGCCCCTCGTGCGCCTCGGCGTGATGAGGCTTTTCAGTCAAGATGGGGCAGGTGTCGAAGACATCAAGTCGGCGTCCTCGATCGAGCTCACTGAGGCCGGCAAGGCACTTCTGACATCGAGGGAGGTCAGGTATGCCGGCGCGCGATAGTGGGCTGGACACCGGCTCGCTCTGCGCGATCGTCCAGGCCCGGATGGGCTCAGAACGTCTGCCGGGCAAGACGCTTCTTGCACTTGCGGATAAGCCCGTCCTTGCCCACGTGATAGAGAGGCTGAGGGTCTGCAAGAACCTCGACTGCTTGGCCGTCGCGACGTCCGTCAGGCCGGCGGATGACGCCATAGTCAGCCTCTGCAACGAGCTCTCTGTCCAATGCGTGCGCGGCAGCGAGAATGATGTCCTAGAGCGCTTTGTTGAGGCCGGCTCGGCCATCGGCGCTGAGACCATCGTCAGGGTGACCGGCGACAACCCGCTTATCGATCCTGCCATCGTTGATGCCCTCGCCGATGCCATGCGCCGAGACCCAAAGCTGGAATACTGCTTTGCCTCGAATGCGCCTCTGGGCACGTCTTGTGAGGCGGTGAGGTTGGGCGTTTTGAGACGAGTGCAGGCGCTCTGCGATAGGCCTGACCAGCGAGAGCACGTAACTTTATTTATTCGTGAGAACCCCCAGCTATTCAATGTGATGGAGATAAGATCGAGCCTTGGGACGCCGGGGCTGCGGCTGACGCTCGATACCGAGGAGGACTTCGAGATGCTCTCCGCTGTGTTCGCCGCGCTGTATCATCCCGGGGAGCTCTTGGCGGTGCGTGATGTGATACGCTATTTGCAGGAGCACGAGAGTGTGATGCGTCTGAATCGGGACGTCAGGCAACGGCGCCCGGGCAATCCAGTCGTCTGAGGGGTGGCTTAACTTGGGACGAGACATATCGTTTGTCATTCGGGTCTGTGATGCTGAGGCAGGGCTGTCTGACCTCGTGCATCGCGTTGACGAGTCTGCCCGCAATTGCTGCGACCAATTCGAGATTCTCATCGTGGACGACGCGAGCGCCGAGCAGACCGCGAGCGAGGCGCATCAGCTCGAGCGGGAGCTTGCAAGCGTCAGGGTGATCACCCATCCCTTCACGATCGGCTTCGGTTCTGGCATCAAGAGCGGTCTCGCCCACTCTCGCTACCCGTGGCTGATGAACATCCCAGCGGACGGTAGTTTCCAGGCGAGCGATATATCCAAGTTCGTTTCAAAGATGAATGAACACGACCTCGTTATAGGCTATCGGCCCTTGAGGTCGCGATCGCTTGGCCACAGGACAGGGATACTCATCGTTCGGGTCATATTGAGGGTCTTCTTTGGGGTCAAGGCTCGCGAGACGAATTCTCCGAAGCTTCTTAAAAAAGAGATATTGAAGGATGCGATAATTGAGAGCCGGGGGTTCGCGATCGGCTCGGAGGTCATAATCAAGTCGGCATTCAGAGGGGCGAGGCTGTGCCACGTTATGCTCTCGGAGTCCCCCGTGCCAGAACGCAAGATCGACGGCCGGCACGTGATCAACAGCCTGGTGGGCCTGCTGGATCTGTTGCTCTTCTTTGTGATGAGAGTCTTTAAGCTGGCCGATTTCGATCCGACCGGCGAGGACAAGAAACGAGTTCTGAGATAAGAAGCAGCCCCCGGCGAGAGAAGCCGCCGTTGAGCGACGTTGAGGCTGCAACAGGCCCGATGAGCGCAGTGGACGATATCAATGAGCGAAGTAAGAGGCGAGAACAGACGGGTGCTGGTGGCCCTAAGCGGGGGCATGGACAGCGCCTATGCGGCCTGGGCGTTGAAGAGTCTAGGCTATGATGTGCTCGGGGTGCACTTCCGGCTTGATCCCTTCGCATCAACTGCGGCCAAATCGGAAGATGCGATCGAGCTCGACCGCGCACCGCGAACGCAGGCCGAGCAGAGGCTTTT
>QMNL01000005.1 GCA_003647755.1 Candidatus Coatesiibacteriota bacterium | reverse complement strand
TTGAAGGCTGAAGAGCGCCTTTTTCTCCTTCTTGGTCGTCTCGGAGTATTTGTGTGTTCTCACGAGTTTGACTACGCCGCCCTCCTCCGTAGCCGTCTCGGTGACCTTGTATTCCTCCACGGTTTTCTCCTTGCCATAGGGGTCGTTGGCCACCTCGAAGAGGAAATACCTGCCCTCGCGCGGCTCAAGCTTCACGGTAACGTAGTTCTTGAACTCCGATTCGTCAGTCAGGAACTCGCCGCGGTAGCCCAGATAGGCCTTGATCCGACTTGTCTTGTCCAGGAACTCCTTCGCCGAGCTCATTGTCTGGCGGAACTCAGAGAGCGTGTTGGTAAGTTCCTGATGAACGGTATCTTTGGTTACGAGCTTGCCGATGGTGCCCTTGCCCTCTTTGATGTCCTTTGTAACCTCCTGAATGTTCGCTAAAACATCATTGAGCCGTCCCGAGGCAGCATCAAGCTTCCTCATCATATTTTTGACCTCCGCCTGATTGCCCGAGACCATAGAATTAGCCCTATCGGCGAGCTGCTCGACTTTCTGCATTACCCTCGGTGTAACATCTCGTAATGTCTCCGCAAACTCGCGAATGGCCGCGACGGCCTTATCTACATCCTGTCTGTTTTGGGCGACCATTAGGTTCATGTTTGAGATAGCCTGGTCGAGCTTCTGGATTAAGCCCTTCAGCTGCTGTTCGCCCTGTTTGGTGCCGATAGCGTTCTTGACTGATTCGGAGACGAGCTTCACATCGTCGGCTATGAGGCTGAGTTTGGTCATGAGCGCGGTCGTGCTGCCTGCCAGCTCCGAAAAGCCCGGCGTTACCTCGCCTCGAAACATTGTGCCCTCCTTCGCCAAAGCGGCGGTAGTGGAGGCAGGCAAGAACTCCAGATACGATGCGCCAACCATTGATTGGGCAGTCACCCTGGCCCGCGCATCCACGCGCAGCTGGGCAGAGCGTTCGATTGCCGCTTCGACTGCGGCCTTGCCATTTTGCAGGGATATTCGCACGACTCGTCCAATTACGACGCCCGCCAGACGGACCTCGGCCTTCTCCTCAAGCCCACCAGCCGTGTCAAATAAGACGTAAACGTTGATCCTGTTCTGCCGCTTTGCAAGCGGTATCTCGCCGACGCGGATGCTCAAATAGGAGAGGATCACCACACCTATTACGGCGAATATCCCAACCTTAATAGCCAGATTTCTCTCTTTCGGCGTCCGTTCCATCACGCCACCAAACATTCATAGTGAAGAAAATGAATAAGGGCCATAGCGCAATCATACATATTTTTGGCCTGGCGGAAAGTGGATTCGCGGGCCTCAATAATCAGATTGGAACGCTGCGGGCGCCCCGCGTATGGAGGCCAGAAGGTCCTGCCCAGAAGACGGGTCATGTGTATCACAAGCGCTAAAGGCCGCTTTCTATCAGCAGGTTACAGCAAGACCTTCTGGGCGATCATGTCGGCCTCGCTGGGGGTGATAAGGATAAACTCGACCGCGAGAGAGACCTCATCTGGGCTAGACTTGTTTACCCTCACCACGCGACCCAAAAGCCTGATGGGCAGGGGCGAGCCAAGGCTGGCAAATGAAAGATCAATTAGAGCTCCCTCAGAAACCAGATCCGCCGCCGGCGTTTTCCCCGTCGTCAGAAGTAGGATACCACCCGCACTCAGATTAACGGTCTTTACCATCATGTCCCTCTCCGCCGGCAGCTCGGTCTGGCCCTTAACGGCAAACAGCTTTGCGCTGACCGGCAGCGACATCTCCTTACGAAAGAAGTTTCTTCTCTGTCTGTCGGTATGCACTGCCTCGTCGCTCACTTCACACCTCCGCAACAGCCTTTTCAGTCCAGGGCTCTGCCACGATCTCGTCGCCGGCGAGCTTGAAGATGGCCCCGCCCATCTCTTGTTCAACCACCATTTCCGTAAAGCCTATTGTTACCTCCACGCCCTTATAGACTGTATCTCGCACGCATAACGCCGCGCTCTTGTTGAGCTTGGAGCTGCTCAACACCGCCTCAATATCCTTATGAACTTCCATCACGAGGTCATTTGCAGTAAAAAGGTGATACAAGTGCAGACCAAGGTCTGCGAATGTGAGATGCGTGCCTGTGGGTGCCTTGGACGGCGACGGCAGCTCTGCCACAATATCAGCCAGAATCGTCCGAAGCTCCTCGTTGAGCGCAGCGGCGGTCTTAGCTCCTTTGCTCAGCAGAAAAGCCTCGGATACAGGTGCTTTCGCCAGAAACACCAGCCGTTCTGAAGTTGCCTTGTCCACGTCCGGGACCCCGCAGGACAGCAGATAGAGGACGTTTCGTGCCGCCGCCCGCCCTGCCCTCTCGGCCAGCGTAAGCCGCGGCCGTGACTCCATGAGACGTTTGCGAAGCGTGGGCGGAAGCCCGAGCATGATGGCCGTCCTCTGCACAATGTGTTTAGACACCCCTTCCCCCCAGAGATCGACCCCCTTGTGGCCCACTCTCCCCGCTGTGAGGTTTCCACCTGCCATCACGAGCCCGCCTACAAGAACTCCCTCCCCCTCAATGACCACGTCCCCGTCGGTCAGCAGCGTGCTGTTCATGGCCGACGAGCCGATCACAATTTCTGCTTTAGCGTCGAGTTTTGCCTCGTTCACATAGCCGACAGCTACCTTGCCCTGTGCGGTGATGCTTCCCCTGTCGCGGCCGGCGACCCCGCACTGAACCGACACGTCCCCACCGGCGACTACGGTGGCAGCCTCCACGACCCCGTGGATAGTGATCGAGCCCTTTGCCGAGACTGAGCGACCTGAACGGACATCCCCCCTGACCACGACATCACCGTCAGCCTCGACATCCCCGGACCTTACGTCAATGTCACCCTCGACAAGCAACGGAGCCTCCATACGACAGCTCCCCTCAATAAAGAATCAGCTCAAGCCCCTTGGCGATCAGCCGCAATAAAAGAAAGCCAACGAACAGAACGAGCCCGATGAATATCGCGATCTTGACAACAAAAAGCAGAATACCCGCGAGTCCCCAAAGCACCGTCCAGCAAAGACCCAGACAGAACCCAATGACCGGCAAGATCACGAACCACAGGACCGCAACGCCGACAACCGCGGCGGCCAATATCCCAAGCACCTTGAAAAACGTCATCATGGCATCACCTGAAGTTATCCTATAAATACTTATTCGGATTAAAGCGTAAGTTTGTTAAGCACAAGACCCGTTACAAGCTTCGGATAAAAGTCCGTCGATTTCTGAGGCATCCGCGCACCGGCCGAGGCGACATCTCGCACCTGGCTCGGTTTGGTCGGATTCAGCACGAACAAAGCCTGAGCCTTGCCGCTGATGACCGACTTAACACCGTCGCCCACGTCGCGTAGATATTGAACCTTCCGCTCGCGAGTCAGGTCCTCTTTTGTGATTCCCAGCATCTTCTCAAGAATCAGCGTAGAGAGAATAACGACATCCAGCCGCCTATACTCATCGCACTCAACGCTGTGCAGCATCTCGTCAAGTGAGCTCTCATCTCTCAACCTCGCCAGCAGAAACTGGTTCTGCCCAGCTAATAGAATCCCGAACACGTGGTCCCTTGCAGAATCGCGATGGAGTATCTCCATTGTCTTGCGTTGTGCGGTCTCCCGGGACGATTCGTCCGAGAACGGCAGCACCTCCAGCTCGAAGAACTGCTTCAGATTTTCAATTAGAGCTGCCGCATCAAAGCCTTGAACGTCGCTGACAAGCCTGTGCGTCGGAAGAATCAGAAGACCCGGATCATCGAAGCTCACGAAAGTGACCATGCGGTTTTCGATGGTCTCGGTATCGTCCGTCTGGTGGACCTTGCCGCGCATCTCATCCCTGAAAGCCAGGGCAGTCTCGTAACGATGGTGCCCATCCGCAATGAAGACCTGCTTGTCAAGCATCAGCTTTCCGAGCTCTGCGATGATTCTTGGGTCGCTCACGGGCCAGAGCTTGTGCAGGTCTGAGAAGCGGTCCTTGGCCACTAGAGGCCCGCCGGCGGCGCGCGCTTCGTCCAGGAGACCGTTCACTGCGTTGTCCGGGTCCGGATAGAGCATGAAAATCTGGCCAAACTGCGCCTTCGTGGCGCGCATCAGGTTCAACCTGTCCGCCTTGGGACCTGCCAGTGTCCGCTCGTGTGGTTTGACGCCCCCCTCCTCGTAGGACATCAACCGGAAAAGAGCAATGAACCCCTTTCTTATCTTCGTGATTCCGGTCTCGGGCACAACATATTCCTGGTCATAGATATATATGCAGGGGCTTTGGTCCCGCCGAAATATCCCATCGCGTATCCAGGCGTCGAGAAAGCCGGCGGCTCGGACGTACTGATTGTTGTCCGCCGTATCGTTTGGGTATGTCTTGCCCTTGATGATCCTAACGATATTGTGCGGGCTTCTCTCGTAGTAGAACTCCTGCAGTTCATCGTCTATCTTGTCATAAGGGTCGGCTATTACATCGTCGAGAGCCCTCACCTTGTCAAGAGCGTAGCGATACCCTCTGAATGGAAGTATTTCTGCCATCATCCCTCCAATAATGATCATGAACTCGCGCTGCTTTCTGCATCGGCAAGCGCAAATAAGGCAAATATTTCCGATCCGATGGCTAGTGCGCAATCCACAGGCCACCATGACTATATCCCGGCACCAGAATGCTTATCAACAAGAACATATCAGGCGAGCTTGCGCCGGGGAGGGGGAAAAAGTTGCCGGAATCGCATGTTGTTCTGGAGGGGGGATCGTCTCTTACAGTCAATTTGAATGGTGCGGTTGGGTTGCCGTCAGGAGCGTTTCAGATGGGGATTAGTTGGGTTATGGGCACAAGTTTTCTCGCACTGGCACGGTATCTGCTTCAAATGATTACCGCAAGCTCAAGCTAACATAATACTGAGGAGCATCGAAAAGATGATTAAGGGTTTATATGAGGCGGCATCCGGGCTGCTAAGCGAGGCACGGGCACACGAGATACGTGCAAACAACCTTGCAAACATAAACACGGTTGGCTTCAAGAAGGACACGCCGTTCTTCCGGCTCCTTGCGGCGAGTGGCTCGAGCTCGCCCCATGACCCAAAGAACCCATCGGGCGTCGTCGTGGGCGGGACAGCGACGGATTTCTCGCAAGGGCCGCTGAAAAGGACCGGCAATCCGCTGGACCTCGCGCTCGATGGTGATGGGTTTTTCGTGGTGAAGTTAGGCGACAAGGAGGCCTACACAAGGGCTGGTAATTTCAAGGTTGGCCCGGGCAGCAAGCTCTTGGACCAGAACGGATTGCCCGTTCTTGCGGAGAAGGGCGTGCTCAACATCCCGGCTGGCGCACAGGTGACGATTGATTCAAACGGAGAGGTCTTCGCTAATGGTAGTTCAATTGGAACGCTGAAGGTGATGACGTTCGACGATAAATCTGTGCTCAAGAAGGTGGGAAACAGCCTGTGGGTGGATGGAACGGGGAACACCGAGCCGAAGAAGGCAACTGGGGCGAAGGTCCAACAAGGATTTCTGGAGATGTCAAACGCGAACGTCATCGAGGAGATGGTCTCGATGATCGATGAGATGAGGCACTTCGAGGCGCATCAAAAGGCTATCCGGTCGATTCTGGACGATACAGTGGGCAGGACAATCAATAGCCTGCCCAGTTTGAAATGACACTGTAGTGATCATTATAGCGAACTTCAATGCAATTAGTCGGAGGCTGATATGCTAAGAACACTTTGGACGGCTGCGACAGGAATGCAGGCGCAGCAGCTGACAATCGATACGATTGCCAACAATCTTGCCAACGTCAATACGAGCGGATATAAGAAGGCCAGAGCTGAGTTCCAGGACCTCATGTATGAGACGCTCCGCTCGGCTGGCGCTCCGGTTGGCGGCTCAGAGGTTCCGAGCGGGATACAGTTGGGACATGGAGTTAGGGCGGTCTCGACGCAGCGAGAATTCAGCGAAGGAAGCCTGAAAAATACCAAGTCGCCGCTGGACCTGGCGATCGAGGGCAAAGGTTTCTTTCAGGTGATTCTGCCGAATGGCGACACGGCCTACACGCGAGCTGGATCGTTCCAGCTGGACAGTTCTGGCTCCATCGTGACGCCCGATGGCTACAAGCTCTCTCCCGACATTGTCATCCCTACCGATGCGTTGTCGATCTCGATCGAATCGGACGGCACAGTCTCGGTGATGCAGCCGAACCAGACTTCTCCGACTCAGGTTGGGTCGATAGAGCTCGCCCTGTTCTCTAACCCTGGCGGCCTGAAGGGAATTGGTAGGAACCTGTTTCAGGAGACTGATTCATCTGGGGCGCCGACGACCGGGACTCCGGGCGAGGATGGTCTGGGGGACATAGGGCAAGGCTTTTTGGAGATGTCGAACGTTTCGGTGGTCGATGAGATGGTTCAGATGATCATGACCCAGCGTGCCTACGAGCTCAACGCCAAGTCGATACAGACCACAGACGCGATGATGAGCCAGGCCAACAACCTGAAGCGATAGGACAGGGGCGATGCACGAGTTTAAGATAACGCAGCTTATGTTTATCGCAAGCGTTGCGCTTCTCCTGCTTGCGAGCACGCTCTGCGCCGAGGTCGTTCCACAGGGCAAGATCGAGTCGGCAGTGCGCCAGAGAATAATGGGCAACACCAGCATCAAGCGTGACAACCTCAAGATCGAGTTCGTTCGCGTCCCAAAGGTCTCGATTCCCGGTAAGGTCCGCCATATACGTGTTTCACAGCAGGACTCTGCGAGGGAATTGGGCCGGCTATCTTTTCTTGTAACTGCCCTGGGGGACGGGGGCGTCGCCAAGAGATGCTGGGTAACCGCAAACGTATCAGCGCGGACAGCGGTGGTCTGCGCAGCTCAGCGCTTAAAGGCTGGCTCTATAATCTCCCGTGACGACGTCTTAGTCAGGCAGCGCGAGATCAGGGGTAACTCCCCTGAACGTCCAGTTACAGACGTGAAGTTTGCCGTCGGCAAGATGCTGAAGCGAAGCGTTCCAAAGGGCAAGATGCTGACGATGAACATGCTGGACATACCACTAACTGTCAAGAGAAGACAGGTGGTTAGGCTTGAGGTGAGGATTAGGTCGCTACACATCACGACTCTCGGCGAGGCGCTTAAGGGCGGGAGAACGGGGGACCTGATTCCGGTCAGGAACATCAGATCACGAAAGACGGTCTATGGCGTTGTGCAGGCGGACGGGACGGTTCTCGTCCTCGTCGGAAGCGAGCAATAATATGGATGGATTGATGATGGATCGGGGAGAAGAGGAAGTGACGGCAGAATTGAGAGGTTTCACAGTTAAGATAGTCGGCCTGTTATTGGCCATTTCGGCTCTATTGTTCATTTACTCGGGGTGTTCGTTCAACAGACGGCAGACTGCCCTGCCAGACACGGTCTCACAGCACACGGCTCCCCTCTTGCCGGCTGCGGAGCCGGCGGAGCAGGATGGTTTCGCACCTGATTCGCTCTGGAACGACCAGCTGCCGTTTGGGGTATTTTACAGCGACCCCAGGGCAAGGGGCATGAATGACATCGTGACGATCCTTATCGTAGAGAACGCGACGGGCGAGAACAGTGCAACGAGTTCAGGCAAGAAGAAGTCTGAGGTGAAGGCCGGTATTCCCAGTTTCTTTGGCTGGGAGAAGGAGTTGGCAGGGAAAGTTACGAAGGGGTTCGATTCCTCGAACCTCGTGTCGGCCAACCTCGACAAGAGCTTCGATGCAGATGGGAAGACCGCGCGTTCAGGCAAGATCGTTGCGACACTGAGCGCCAGGGTAGTGAGAGTCCTGCCGAATGGGAATCTCGTGGTACTGGGTCAGCGAGAGATAAGCATCAACAACGAGAAAGAGACGATATTTGTGTCTGGGATAATTCGCAGAGAGGACATCCGTGCGGACAACACGGTCCTTTCCACCAAGATAGCGGACGCAAGGATATTTTATGGAGGCAAGGGCCAGGTCTCGGAGGACCAGCGAGCTGGTTGGGCCGGTCGCCTCATCTCAATTGTGTGGCCGTTTTAGGGAGCGACAGAGCGAAGTTTGGAGGTTAGTCGTGATTTGGGTCAAGTCTGAGATTCGCAGTCAAGGATTGAGAGATATGTTCTGCAAACGGTCTCTTGAGCCAACGAGACGCTCCGGTGCTCCAAAGGTCCTTGTTTTATTTGCGCTCATCGTTGTTCTTGTTACCAATGGTGCGACCTGCGCGAGCATGGTGAGGCTGAAGGATGTCGCGTCGATTCAGGGAATGCGATCGCAACAGCTGATCGGCTACGGCCTGGTAATAGGCCTCAACGGGACGGGGGACGGCTCTGGGACGAAGTTCACCACACAAAGTCTGGCCAACATGCTCGACAGGCTTGGGATCAGGGCGGACGCCACGAGGATAAAGGTTGACAATGTCGCGGCGGTGGTTGCGACTTGCACGCTTCCGGCTTTCGCCAGGTCAGGCTCTCGGCTGGACGTAACTGTCTCCTCCCTTGGGGACGCCTCGAGCTTACAGGGCGGGACATTGCTCATGACGCCGCTTCGCGGACCTGACGGAAAGATCTACGCCGTGGCTCAGGGTCCTGTTTCGATCGGCGGTTTCCTGGCCACGGGTGCAGGCGCCAAGTCGCAGAAAAACCATCCAACCGCCGGGAGAGTCCCCGGTGGAGCCATAGTTGAGAGAGACCTGAAGACGACCGTTGATAGGCGAACAAATCTGACCATTAGGCTGCACGAGGAGGATTTCACAACAGCCGCAAGGGTTGCGGAGGCGATAAACGAGAAGTTCGCCGGTGCAGCGACGACTGTGGATGCAGGGGCGGTTGATGTCAGCGTGCCCCCCAAGTTACGTAACAACATCGTGGAATTCATATCGCAGCTGGAGTCGATAGAGGTCAGCCCGGACTCGACAGCTCGCGTCGTTATCGATGAGCGGACGGGGACAGTCGTGATCGGCCGGGACGTCCAGGTTGACACGGTGGCGATCGCGCATGGCAACCTCAACGTGGTCATCAAGACCGAGGCGGAGGTCAGCCAACCCTACCCAGAATCGGCTGGGCAGACGGTTGTTACGCCGAAGACAAACGTGCAGGTAAATGAGGAGAAGCAGAGGCTTTTATTGATGGAACACGCTGTAACGATACAGGACGTGGTGGCCGGCCTGAACGCTATCGGTGTCTCGCCTCGTGACCTGATCGCAATTCTTCAGGCGATCAAGTCGGCCGGGGCGCTGCGTGCGGAGTTGAAGATCATCTGATGTGCAACGTTAGAGAAAGAGGGATACAGAGCAGTCATGGCGGACAACTCTTTCATGGGTGGTTTCACTGACCTGAACAGGCTCGCCTCGGACGCGAGTTGGCAGCAGCTGATTGGAAGGGCGAAGCGGGCGAAGTCCGAGGTCGAGGCGTCCGGGAGCCGTTCTCACAAGTTGGACAAGGATGAGCGAAAGGGCCTTCGCGAGGCGTGCCAGCAGTTCGAGGCGATCTTCGTTGGGTACATATTGAGGGAGATGCGGAAGACGGTGCAGCGATCATCGCTTTTCCCTGAGACACCTGCGGAGAAGATATACAGATCGATGTTGGACGATGAGGTGGCCAAGGCCGCGTGTAAAGGAGGCGGTATTGGTCTCGCAGATATGGTTTTTGATGATTTAATGAAAACATGGGAGGAGCAGTCGGACAAAGGAGAGAAGGAATCGGACGTGACAGAGGGTAAAGAATCGGCTAAAGTTTCTGGCTTGACGCATCGATGACGAGTTTGGTAGTATGGATGTGGTGGCACCGGGAAAGTGCAGGAGGTTGTATAGTATATGAAGATTGAAGGCAACGTACCAAGCCAGGTAGTTGATTCTTATCGGAAAGTTGACAGTCGCAAGCAGGCGGAGGTCAACAAGGCAGAGGATGTAAGCAAGGGCCAGGATGTCCCAGCGCGGATGCCCAAAGAGATGTCTGACAATGTCTCCATCTCTGATGAGGCGAAGCTTCGCGCGGTGGCTCAGAAGGTTCTTGAGAAGTTGCCTGACGTTCGCCAGGAGAAGGTTGACAGGCTTTCCGAGCTGATCCAGAGCGGTCGGTACAACCCTGACGCCGAGAAGATTGCCGAGAAGATACTGAGCGGCCTCAGCATCAAGGCCTGATTCCGGGCCTCGTCGAGCACACTTGTCGGCGGTCTAGCACTTAGGCCGGTTCCCAACGTCCCGAAACCCAACTGACGTCTCAAACGAATGGACGAAAGGAGCAGACATAGTGCTACCCTCCATCTACCCCTTATTTGACCAGTTGGCCGAATCGATCAGGGCCGAGACGGTCATACTCAATACTCTGGCAGAACTTTTCACTGCTGAGCGAGAACTCGTGATCAGCGGCGACGTGAAGGCTCTTGACCGCATGACCAAGAAAAAGCGCGGGCTGCAAAGGGACCTGTCGTCTGCGGCGCAGGCTACTGAGCAGGCGAAAAGGGCTGTCTGCAAGGCATTGGAGATCGATTGCGACAAGACAGCACTGAACCGGCTTCCGGGCTACCTTCTCGGAAATGATGACGAGAGGGCCTGCGAGTTGACGCGACGTCTTGAGGAGCACCGACTTGCGGCTCAAAGCGCGCGCGAGTCGGGATTAAGGACACAAGAGCTGCTGAGGAAGTCCATGGGGTACGTTGAACACATGGTCAAAATGATCACACAGCCCCAGAATCTGCCCTCGACGTATTCATCGAAGGGCCGGCTGAGTGCAGGTGGGCAGCCCGCCAGACCGTCAATAACCTTGTAGCTGTAAAGGAGGTGACTCAATGAGCGACGTCTTTTCTCTTCTGAACATCGGGGTCAGGTCCCTCTCAGCCCAGCAAACGGCGATTAACGTCTGCGGCCACAACATCGCCAATATCAACACGCCGAACTACTCACGGCAATCAGCGGTGTTTTCGTCATCCGATCCGGAGCTGCTGGGCTTGCTTCAGATTGGCACTGGCACAGACGTCACGCAGATCGTGCAGCACCGCGATGAGTATGCTATCTCGAAAGCCAATCTGCATAAGGGGCTGCTCGCATTCGCTCAGCGAAAGCACTCCTTCATCTCTGAGATCGAGCAGTCGTTCGTCTCGACCAATGCCCAGAATCTTGGCGATGCTCTGACCGAGTTCTGGCAGGCGTGTGAGCAGGTTGGCAACAGTCCCGAAGGCGCCGCAGAGAGGCAAAACCTGGTCCAGACGGCCGACCGGCTGACGAGCGCAATCCGCGCACAGAACGCCAGGTTCTTAGACCAGCGAACCTCGGCCAACGAGGAGATCAGTCAAACCGTTGAGCAGATTAACAACCTGGCGAAGGAAATAGCTGACCTCAACGTGGGAATAACGTCCGCCGCAAGCGATGAGATGCCCCACGCAAACGACCTCATCGACCGCCGATCCGAGGCGCTGGATGAGCTTGCGAAGCTGATTGACTTCAACATGATTGAGGACGACAGGGGCGGAGTTACCATCTTCGTTGGCGACAACCGCGCGCTCGTCAGTGCTGACCAGCACAACACGCTTGTCTGCCGAAACAACGCTGGCAATAACGGCCTTTATGACATCTACCTCGACGACGGTAACTCCCAGCACAACATCACTTCACACATAAAGGGAGGCAAGCTCGGCGCCGACCTCGACGCTCGGGACGAGATGGTCGTCTCCTACATGGCCGACCTTGACGAGCTCAGCAAAACGCTGCTGAAAACCATCAACCGTGCGCACAGCATGGGTTTTGCCCTTCGAGACCAGACCAGCGTAACGGGCGCTTATTCGGTTTACAGTTCAACAGTTGCGCTGAATGACGCCCTGAACTTCGAGGGCGGCTCGAACCTGGCCTACGATTCGGAGGCGGGGACGTTTAACATCACGATCACTCAGGATGGCGAGATAGTTCAGAGCGTTACGGTTGCCGTGGACCCCGACACGGACTCGCTTCAGGACGTCGTGGACAGGATAAACTCCTCAACGACATACCTGACGGCGAGCATCTCGCAGAACAGGCTTTCGATCACCGGCAACGACGGACACGTGTTCGTAGTCGGGAAAGATACGGGCGGCGTGCTTGCGCAGCTGGGCGTGAACGTTCTTCTTACGGGATTTGACTCATCCGACATTCAGGTGGCGGATGCGATTGCGGAAGACCCCACACTCTTTGCGGCAGGGGCGACTTTTACATCCGGGGACGGCGACAATGCGCTGTCGCTGTCGCAACTTGTGGATGAGAAGGTTTTGGCCGACGGGACTACGACGTTTAGCGGTTTTTTCAACTCGATCGTTACCCGGGCTGGCAACGAGAGCGCCTCGGCCGACTTCGACGTGAAGCAGGAGACGGACAACGTCAACTACTACGAGGGCCTCAAGCAGCAGACCGCAGGCGTCTCGATCGATGAGGAGATGGCAAACCTCATTACATATCAGAAGGCCTACAACAGCGCGGCCTATTTCGTGTCAGTGGTCAATTCGATGATCGACACAGTGCTTCAGAAACTTGGCGGTTAGGAGGGCTTTTAGGTGCGTGTTACACGGAACATGATGGTTCAGGACTTCATCACGAGGACAGAGCTGCAGTATGAGCGGCTGAAAGAACTCAATCTACAGATAGCATCCGGCAAGAAGGTCAACAAGCCGTCTGACGACCCCAGCGGCCTTGCACGAATTCTGCGCTACACGACAGCGGTGTCGCGGATCGATGGATACATGGCGAACGTGAACATCGCCTCTGCCTGGTCTCAGACGACTCAGGACAGTATTCAGCAGGGCTCGCACCTCGTTCAGCAGTCGCTGGAGAAGGCGATGATAGCCATGAGCGACTCCACCACGGACGAAGCCCGAAAAGGCCTTTCGCAGGGCGTGAAAGGCTACATAGACGAGCTCATCTCTCTGGCCAACCGCTCCCAGAACAATCGCTACCTCTTCTCCGGCACAAAGACATCGACCAAGCCATTCGTCAAGCTGCAGCGAGACATCTCGCTGGTTGGCTCGCTGCCGGACGGCGTCGATGACGTTACAATAGCCTCGCCGTTCTCCGACCTTCCTGAACTCAAGCGCTCCGTCTATACAATCGAGGTAACCTCAGACGGCGTGAACGCGACAATCTCGCTGAAGGACGCTGATGGCTCGGCGGTCCAGATCGACGACAACTCGAAGGACGACACGTATTATTTCTCCAGCTATAACCACCTGGCGAACTCAGTAACCGTGTCCCTCGGAGAGACTGCCGATACGGGCCGAGGCATCAGGATCAAGACCTCCACGACCATGGCATCGGGCACGCAGTCCTTCCGTGCGATCTTCACCCCGGATGGGAGCTTCCAATATGTAGGCAACAGCGGCGCGGTCAAGTCCAAGATAGGCGATGACACCATTGTAGATATAAATGTGGCCGGACACACCTTTCTGCAGGCGGACACGGTCATCGGGACTGAGACGATTGACACGGTTCACGGAACGCCTCTTGCATCCGGCGGCGGCGACGTTAAGTTCCTTATCTCCGATGGCACTACCACAAAGACAATTACCTTTGCCGAGGGCGTCTCATATACGCAATCTGATGTTCTGAATCTACTCGATGAGGCTGGCCTATTCGTTGGAGAGGGCGACCAACATGACGATGAGGTCTTCATAACCGCGAGCTTCGATGACCAGGGGCACCTCAGGCTTCGTCCCACCTCCGAGGGCATCCCCGGCAAGATCGTCCTGAACGACCTGAGCACCGGCTCCAACACGCTGAAGAGCTTCCTGGGTCTGCAAAGCGGCCAGACCGACGGAGTGGCCGTGTTGGACACTCTCAACCGACTTGCCCGGAACATCGACGCAGGAGTTATTCAGTCCAAGATATTCAGCCCCTCCGACTGGGCCAGCGGCAGCACCGCGTTGGTCAGCAGGGACGGCTACTACACCGGCACTAACGATGCCACCTGGGTTTTCACTGTCGACGACAAGGGCGGCCTGATCGGCGAGACCGAGGGCCTTACGATCACCGTAACCGACCAGGCCACCGGCGAGGTCATCAAGACGATCGACGTTGGAGCGGCCTACTCTTCCGGCGAGAGCATATTGATAGCCGATGGCGTTCACGTCTCGTTCTCCGGCCTCCCAGGCAAGCTCGAGGCCGGCGATTCGTTCACGCTTGACCTTAGGCAGGACAGGAGCGAGTCAACGGCGCTTAATGACAGCATCAATGGCCTCATCAAGACCGAATCGCTCGCCGGATCTACCCTTCAATACATGCAAATGGTCCAAAAGAACTTACTCGACTACCAGACGCTCATGAAGAAGCAGCTCGAGGATGCGCAAGCAGTAGATGTGCCCGAGGCGGTGGCGCACCTGCAGCAGGAGGAGCTGGCCTACCAGACATCGCTTGCGGTCGGAGCCAGGATACTGAACCAGGTTTCGCTCCTGAACTATTTGTAGCCACTCTCCCCCAGACCCGCAGGGCAAACGCCGCCGGGCGGATGCGATTCGCCTCCGGGACATGACGCTACCCAGGTCAAGCCTCCTGCGGGGATGCGGACTTCATATTCGTTCTCAAGCCCAATAAAGTGAGATCCGCGCTGAAGGAATCCAAGACAGGACGGGGAGACTCCTCAGCCGAGGCTGTTCACATCCCTCACGAACGGCAACCTAACGATGAAGAGGGTACCCTTGTCGAGGCGCGAATAGACCTCGATCATCCCATTGTGCTCGCTGACGATCCTCTCGCTCGTGGCGAGGCCTAGCCCAGAGCCCTTGGCCTTGCTCGTAACGAATGGGTTGAAAATGGTCTCGATGCTCTTCTCGCTTATCCCCTTGCCGAAATCCCGGCAGTATATGGCGATGTGCTCCCGTGCCTTCAGCCCGTCATCTCCAACGACCTTGTGCACAGCACCGAGAGATATGAGTTCGGCCACAACCGGCTCCTGGTCCTCTGTCTCGCTGCCGCCAAGACCCTCGCGATTGAGGCGCGTGCCCAAAACAACCACGCCCGGTGGTTTAGTGGCCTCCAGAGAATTGATCACGAGGTTTATCAGAACCTGCTTGATCAGGCCTGGGTCAAAGAGGGCGTCCGGCACGTCTCTGTCAAGTTGCAGCCTCAATTTGGCCTGCGCCTCGTCGAACTCGGTCTTCAAGAGTTTTTTGGTGTCCATCACGAGGTAGTTGAGGTTACTGAGTTTGGGGTTCAGCTTGACGCGCGTTGAGTAGTCCAGCAGATTTCTCGTGAGGCTGGAAAGCCTCCTGGACTCGTCGCGTATTATCTTGGTGAACTCCCTGACCAAGTCGCTATCCACGGTCTGGCCGAGATACTCAGCAGAGCCGCTTATCGCCTCCAGTGGGTTGCGAATCTCATGCGCTATTCGAGCGGCCATCTCACCGACTGCCGCGAGGCGATCGAGCGACCTCATGCGCTCCTCGATTTTGTGCCGCTCGGTGGTGTCCTTGATGTAGAGTATTACCTGCTCGACCTCGCCTACTTGGTTGAACAGCGGGAACGCTTCCTCCTCCAGGAACGAGAGCTCTTCGCCCTTCTTTTTCGGAACATGAAACGCCGAGGAAGTCTTCTTGCCTGATCTGAGCGTGATGAGCGCAGGGCAGTTTGGGCACGGTTTGTCGCCTCTTTGGAAGAGTTCGTAGCACTTCTTGCCAACCATCTCTTTCACCGGAAGGCCCAGGAATCTCTGCTCACTCTCGTTTACGTTGAGAACACCCAGGCCTTTGTCCAGCGTTATTATCCCATCTGTTATGCCGTCAAAGATCGCCTGCAATCGCTGCTTGCTCTTGAGTGTGGCGAGATGTAAACTGATGTACTGTCTCGCTATTTGCTTGTATATGGCGAGAACCAGCAGCGCATAGACGACGATCGGGACGGTCTCGCTGAGCATCACGAGCGTAGAATCTCGGCCCTCAAACGCAAGGACATTCCGCAGTGTGCAGCCCTGGGTAAAGCCCCAGAGCAATGCGGCAGCGACGATAAGCCAAGTCGATTTGCGCCCTGCAAGCAGGGTGTAAAAGATGATCGCAGCCAGAAGTGCGAGGTCGAGAGATGCGATGAGCCAAGCCCCCCAGTGAAGAGCGAAGGGGATTGCTGGCCGTTGCAAATGGAACGAGACAAACACCGCCAGCGATATGCAGACCGCGAACAGGAGGTTATAGAGCATGATCTTCTGCAGCATCACCTTTCGCCTGGTCACCGGGTAGAGAAAGGCCGTAGTCAGAATTATCAGTGCGAAGAGCTCCAGGACTCTGTCCAGCAGGACGGAATACTGCTCCACCGGGGCCAGGTGGGCGATCACTCGCAGAGCCAAGACCGAGCAGTTGAGATACTCTTGGACCATCAGCACCATGAACCCAAGCGTCAGATAGATGTATTCTCTGCTGTGCGTCCGCTTGCGCTCGATGTTGACCATGATGAGGATCAGGGCGGCCAGCACAAATTGTATGAAGTGCGAGAAAAACATCCCGCTCAGTTCATAGAAGAACGTGGTCAATCCCCGCAGCAGGAGATCGGCTATGTAAACAAGCGCGCTATTCATCCGGCGCCCGCTCTATTGTCTGAAAGAAGCCGCTCATAAAGCGCCGCGGTCTGATCGGCCATCCGCACTAATCCAAACTCCATCGCTCGATTCCTTGCGTTTCTCGACATTTCCTTACGGAGCTCAGCATTGGTCAGAATCTGCACAACTCGCTCGGCGAGCCTCTCGGCGCGCGGCTCGCACAAGAAGCCCTCCTGGCCGTCCCGAACCGCCTCGCGGTTGCCGCCGACATCGGTTACAACCGCCGGAAGGCCCGTGGCCAGCGCCTCCAACAGCACGTTAGAGAAGCCCTCTCTTGTTGAGGATGACACAAAAACGTCCGATGCGGCAAGGCATTCGGCCATATCCTCGCGATAGCCCGCAAATACGACGCTCTGCGCAATCCCAAGCTTCCTAGATAGCTCGACTAGTGAATCGTGGAGCTCGCCGCTCCCAAGAACCAGTAGCCGCGACCCGGGGCGCGATTCATGCACGATCGCAAATGCCGAGAGCAGCAGATCAGGGGCCTTCTGCGGGATGAGCCGGCCAGCCGCGATCACAAGCTGCTCGTCTTCTCCGATCCCGAACTGAGCTCTCACCTGCCCGACTGGGCCGCCCTTGCCAGCAGGCCAGAGCTCGCGGGGTCTGAACCTCTCTGTGTCAACACCGTTGTAGATAACAACAACGCCCCGCTCTGAAAGACCAGTCGCCTCCAGATAGTCCTGCTTCACACGTTCAGAGACACAGACGGTTGCGTCGCGAAAACGTGACACCAATCGGTCTTGGATAATCTGGCGCCGCGATCGCAACTTCCCAACGTTATGCACGTTGGAGATAATGACGCGGGCTCCTGCAAGGCGCGCGGCGAGCGTCCCAGTGATGTTCGATGCATACATGTGCGTGTGGACGATGTCGGTATGCTGTTGCTTGATGAACCTCGCAAGTGCCAAAATCCCGCCCGGGCCGAGTCGCGACCGAACACGGCAGACACGAACGGGCACCCCCGCATTCGTGAGGCGCCCCGCCAGCGAACCCGCCTCCTTGATGCAGCAGACGGACACATCGAATCCCCGATCTCGCAGGAGCGGGAGAAGCGAGGCAAGTTTCGCCTCAACTCCACCGCGAGAGAGCTGCGTTATGACCCGTAGCACTCGGGTGGATCCTGATCGCTTATTTGATCGAGAAGTGTGCCTCATACGAGCTGATTCAAGCACAAACGGGAACGAATGGACAGGGGGGAAAGCCGGAATTCATGGCATTGCCCTGACACAGAAGGGCCGTCGCTTGCTGTGCCCTTAATGTAGGTCAGATCACGTCAGAGGGGAAGGTCTAGGCAGACTTGTGCACGTCGATCATCTTCATACCGCAGTAGTATTCGCTTGAGACGGGCTTAACGATGGCCGAGACCTTCGCCACAATCTCTTTGATGCGCTCGCACTGCGATTGGATCGACCTTAGTCGTTGAACGACGCTGTTCTCGACGCCGCCGGCGAGCTTTCTCTCCAACAGCTCACTTGTGGCGAGGATTACCGTCAATGGATTGTTGATCTCGTGGCTCAGGCCGATCGCAACCTCACGGATGACGGCCAGCCTTTTGGTCGCAATTTCATCGGCTTTCGCTAGAAGGTCCTTATCATAGGCCTCGACCAACAGCCCCATCATGCTCTCCCACTTCTCCAGCTGTTGTATCGACGCTATCAGATCGTTGATCTCTTCGTCAGAGACCGTTGGGCTGATGGACCGGAAGAGTCTTCTGAATCCATCCGCCAGATTCTCGCCAGACCGGCGATCAGCAATGATATTGCCG
>QMNL01000004.1 GCA_003647755.1 Candidatus Coatesiibacteriota bacterium | reverse complement strand
GCTATGTTCAGCCCTTTCAGGGCTGTTTTCCTTTTCTTCTTTGGCGTTGATCCGTAGGTTGCACCTACGGCTACTCACGTTCATCCCCTTACGGGGATGCAGGAAGGACGCCTTCAGTTGAGCAGGCCCGGGCACGATTGCGGAAACTCCTCTGACGAGGCACTTGACTTGAAAGCCCCTCACCAATATCGTAATGGCATTCGGATCTTTTGGACAATTGGCGTATGTCATAATTGCGAGTTGACGAGGGGATATGTGTATGGACAAGGCTGCCGGCGTGAACGTGTATTATGCAGTTACTGAGAGGTTGTTCGCCAAGCTCACCCACGACGCGGTTTGGGGCCCGGAGGGCATCTCGCCGCTCAAGCGCTTCAAGGAGGGCGAGACGGCCTACATTGCTATGTGCCCCAATCCTAAGCACCAGGGGGCGAGACAGAGTTTCATTATGCCGAAGGCTTGGCCTGGTGGTTCCTGTAGGATGTGCGGGTATCGCGGTAACTGGCTGACAACAGCCGCAAAGAAGGCGGGGTCGCTTCGGGACGGCGTGGCGCTCTTGGCTCAAAAAGCAGCCGTTGACCTGTCAGACCTTGAGCTCTCGGAGAGCGACTGGCAGGAGATGGAGGCCACATGGAAGAAGCTGACGGTTTTCGGCGTGTTGAACCATTACTTCTCGAAGTCGTTTCAGCACAGCAGTTCGCCGGCGGCGACTGCAGCTAAGGGCTATTTTAGAGAGATGGGGATTACCGACCGGGCGCTGATGGCGTTCCCCATTGGGTTGTACACGAAAGGGAGCGATATTCGGGACTATCTTGAGAAGATGGGTATTCACAAGGACTTTGTCGAGGCGGCTGGCGTCTTTTCAGATGAGATTGAGTCGCAATACCCGCTTCTTTACGGCTTTGGTGACGCGTTGGGCAATATCACAGGATTCATTGGCACGGAACCGACAAATCCGAGAAAAAGGATGCCGATGCCTGGTTTCACTGAGGACCTCCAGAAGGTCTCGCTGTTTGGACTTGAGCAGGCGACGCCGATGATAGCTAGCGAGCGAAGCGCTTGGCTTGCGGCCTCAGAGGTGGACACAATCACGATACAGCACGAGAGCAACAAGACATTCAAGATATTCAAGCAAATGCTGTCGCTGGGGCTTGGGCTTAAGCCTACGATAGAGAAACTCAGGGCTTTGCAGGAGCTCGGTGCGGAGCATTTTATTTTTGCGACGCCGACTACACCAGAGGCTCGGGAGTTGACGGCCGATTTTGCATCGATCATTTGCGAGCTTGGCGTTAAGGCGGACGTGATGGCGTTGCCCGATGGTGTGGAGGACCTGAGGGATCTGGTCAAGAGTCGTGGTTATGATTACTTTGACAAGTGCATGGTGAGCCGTTCGGGGCTTTACTCGATTGGTCGCTGGCTCGGGAAGGAACTGAGCTCTAAGTTTGACCTTACTAAGGAGAGCAGCCTCGCCGAGGCAAGACGTGCTGCGGCCAAGGCGAGCCTGGAGCTGGCCGCGGCTGACGGCAAAGAGTTCGTTTATGAGATCGGCGACAAGATAAAGTGGGACCCGCATTTCTGGTGCATAGTCCTGGAGCAGCTGGAAAAGACAGGATCGGGCGAAAGCATTGAGACGCTGGTGCACAAGGTTATCGACCAATTAGAGACGAAGCGCAAGGACGATCTGGACATGGGCTTCTCCTGGTCGGTCAATACCGAGGACCTCGAGGAGGTCTCGGTCATGACGGTGTCTGAGGACGAGCTGATGCGGTCCTTCTACAACCCGCGGGACGTTGTAGAGGCGTACGAGGCCTCAAAACCAGGGCTAAAGACGGGATTGACGAAGCTTGATGAGTGTATGTCGTTGCGGCCTGGCGAGATGACGCTCGTCTCCGGTTTGCCCGGCGCTGGCAAGACTACGTTCTGTATCCATTTGATTTCACATCTTCTTAGAAGCTCCGATCAGTCGGTGTTGTTCTTTAGCTTTGAGAACTCTCGCATGGCCGTCTTCAATATGCTGATCTCCAACGAGTTTGAGATACCTCACGAGCAGATAGTTGAGAAGCAGCTGGAGGCAGGAGGGAGTAACTATCAGAGATATATCAACGCGGTCGAGGAGTTCACCAAGTACAGGGACAAGCTAGTTGTGATCGAGGAGCCGTTCCATACACGTTACTGCGCCTCAGACATTCAGGAAATATGCCAGATGATGTCGGAGAACGTGGCGATCGGCCTGATTGTTGTCGATAGCCTTGGGATGCTGGCTTGGGACAAGACCTCGCCGATCGAGACCGAGACGCAGTTAGGCTCGGCAGCCAGAGACCTCCTCGACGGGGCCAAGCGCGTCAAGGCCCCGCTGCTCGTAACGAACACACCCTGGGTTGAGCGGGTTAGGTCCGAGGGAGGGGACCTTGCGGAAGTGCCGCTTTCAGTCTCTCTGCGCGTGGAACCATACGCAACGACAATACTCAGCCTCCATCATGTGCCATATTCACCAATTGGCGAGATAGGCGCCAGCAAGTTTCCCATCGACAGGCTGATGGTGATGTTTCAGAAGAACGCAATGGGAAAGAGGCCGAGCTCACCCGTGGCGGTTGGTTTTGAGCCCAAGTATTGCCGACTCGTCGATATCACCGACTAGTCCAGCTGCCACGATCGAGCTGAGATGATAGACCTCAAGAGCACCAGAGAAATAGATGCACTCTGGCATTCATGCCAGATAGCGGCGCACGTTCTACACGAACTAAGTCTTGCCGCAAAGCCCGGTGTTACAACCAAAGAGCTCGATGAGATGGCAGAGCAGCTCATCATCGAAAGCGGAGCGACGCCGTCCTTCAAGGGCTATTCCATGGCGGGACTGCCTCCGTTCCCGGCCTCGATAACGACAAGCATCAATGAGGAGATTGTCCACGGCATTCCCTCTGACCGGAGATTGAAGGCGGGAGACCTGCTCAAGCTCGACATCGGTGTGCTCAAGAACGGCTTTCACGGCGATACAGCGATCTCAGTCCTGGTCGGCAAGCCCAAGCCGACAGCCAAACGGTTATTCGATGTAACCAAGATGGCTCTCAAGCTAGCGATCGAGGCTGCGCAGCCCGGAAACACGCTGGGAGACATTGGATACGCAATTCAGACTTACGTCGAATCGCATGGGTTCTCAGTTGTCCGAGATTTCGTTGGCCACGGCCTCGGCCGTTCGCTACACGAGGACCCACAGGTGCCACACTATGGCCGAAAGGGCCACGGGCTGCCAATCCAGGTTGGGATGGTCATCTGTATCGAGCCCATGATAAACGAGGGAACTTATAGGCTGAAGATCAAGAAGGACCAATGGACAGCTGTAACTGCTGACGGGCGACTTTCAGCACAATTTGAGCATGCAATCGCCATCACCCCGAATGGACCCAGAATCCTCTCATTGCACGAATCAGACCGGGATTTCTTCGCGCCTCACGCATAGGCTGGGGCCTGCGCCACGGTGACCCAAGCGGGTGCAGTATGGGGGTCGCGTAGTTGACAAATAGCCGACTTTTCTGTGCAAGCTGCTGGACTCACGACATCGCCCTCGAGCGCTGGCTCCGGGCCAGGAGAGTGTCAGGCGACATACAGATGAGGGTTACAGGATGACGGGCACTCAGGTAGGACAAATGACCTTCGTGCTCTTACTCATCTTCTTCGCCCTATGCGCAATCCACCTAGTAAATGCCACAACCGATGACGCATTCATCACCTTCCGCTATGCAACGAACGAGGCGCACGGAGAGGGCGTCGTGTTCAACCCCGGCGAGCGTGTTGAGGGCTACTCCAACTTCCTCTTTGCCCAGATACTCTCCCTTCTCATCGCGTCCGGCCTGACCGGCTTTCCCCATGGATTGCTGATCTGGGCAAAGGCGCTCGGCCTGGTTTCTGGCCTGTTATGTGTAATAGTAGTCCAAAAAGCAGCCTCCCTGACCAACCCTGGAAGGAATCTGCCGCTTGTGGTGGCGATGCTATCTTCGATCCTGCTGTGCACATCTCCGCAGTTCATTGCTTGGACTGTAGGGGGGTTGGAGACCTCCTTCTGTGCGCTCTTGGTTGCGCTGGCACAGTTTTTCAACATCCGGGTCATTCTGAGTCAGAAAGACGCTCAAGGTGATTACTCCAGGCTTTATGTCCTCGCCGGCTTTTTTTATCTGCTCGCCTCGCTGACACGGCCAGAGATACCGATTCTCTTCGCAGCGGCCTTCTTAACGACAGTTGTGCACTTCATTCGCCAGAGGCGCAGGCTATCCTCTCTCCTACCCGGGCTCGCCGTCTATCTCGTCCCATACGCCGGGTTCATCACTTGGCGATACTATTACTACGGCGACATATTCCCGAACACCTTCTACGCGAAGGCCACAGGAGGGGGCGAGGCGCAGTTGGCGGATGGGCTGCGATATTTTGGCTTCGGCATTGCGACAGTCCTTGGCCCATTGTTGCTTCTCTGCCTGGTGCCATTGCTGATAAGACGAAAAATCACAGAGACAAGCTCAAAGGGAGGGGAGCTGTGCGGACCCAACGCAAACGCCATCGGAACAGCGGGCAGGGATCGCCGGCCCACTTCGAGGCAAGCGAGGCAGGCATATTGGTTCTTGATGTGGCAGCTGGTGGCCATGTCGATATTCATCATCTATTGCGGTGGGGATTGGATGGGCAGGTATAGGCTCTTCGTGCCTGTAATGCCCGCGCTGGTGCTGATGGCTCAGATTGGGGCAACGCTGCTTTGGATGAAGTTTGACACCGCGGGCCGAGGCGAGACGGCAAGGCAGAGATGGTCGGTCGCAATGATTATCATCATTGTCGGTGTGTTCGCCTATCATATCGCCGATGTCATGCTTGTCGCTGAAAAGCCATCCGGACTCGTGTGTCGGAACCTTCTCAACCGCGAATACTATGCCGTGGCGAAGATGATGCACCAGCGAATTCCACCCAATGCCACCGTGGCGCTCGGCGAGGCAGGCCTGATCCCCTACTATTCAAGGGTCCGCGTTATTGATATGCGCGGCCTGACTGACCGTTACATTGCGCATCTGAAGGGGAAGGCACACGCCAAGTTCAAGCCGATGTATGTCTTCCATCGCAAGCCTGACTACATACTTCTTGTTGATGTGACGGGACGAACTTGGTGCGAGCACAACTACGAGAACATGCTGCTGGATCATAAGGTCCTTTACGACGACTACACGCTAGTCGAGGCGCCGGATATGCTGGATGCCTTCTACAAGTATCACTTCTACCTGTATCGCAGAAAGGATGCGCCTCGCCTTACACCGAACGGATGACACGTTTTGCGGCGTGACGCGGCTGTTGATAACGACAGCCGGCCCCCTCTGCTGGCTCCCCTTGCTGGCATAGATCGATGCTCAAGCCGCAGAGCGCAGCTGCCATCAGCGGTACTAATGGGGGCTGCCCAAGGCTTGTCCATGAGCATAGAGCGCGGCTGCAAGCTGCGACAGTAACCGTCCAGCCCTACCTCTTTGACTTGCCCCTCTTGGTCTTACGGGCAGTTTTTCTACCTCGAGATGCCTTCGGTCTCTTGCGACCTTTCTTGACAGCAGAGATGCTCTTGGACTTCGGCGCTTTCTTCTCCTTGATACCCAGCGCCTTCTTGTATGGTTTTATGAGCTTCTCGACTTGATACTTGCTCGTGTAAAAGACCGTGTCCTTCCCAACCCGTTGAACGAAGAACTGCGCCTTGCTCCGTTCGCCGCATATCTTGAGCGAGTATTCCTTGTTGTCATCGCTCGTTGCGGTAACCGTCCACTTGGGCTTGTCGAGCTCGAATTTGTCCTTGTTCTTGTCCTCGGCGAAGCCAGAGATACGCAGCCTGGCAAGTCCGGAAACAGCGCGCTTGATATCCTCCGGATCAAGCTCCTTGCCCGCGGGCTCAATCGTGCTCCAGGTTCCCGCCTTGCTCTTCTCAAACGATGCCGAGCCCTCCGCACCCACGACCGTGTACTTTACGAGCTTCTTCTCGTCTGCGTCAGTAAATATCTGCTTCTCACGCCAATCCCCGCCCGGCCGCTTGAACATGTATGAGAGCATCTTCCGAACGAGGCGCACCTTGTTCTCCCCAGCAAGACGGATGTTCGTGCTGAAGAAATCCTGCCCGGCCTTGCCGACAAAGAAGTGAGCCAGCTCTTTCTTGTGCTTGTCCAGAACAGTAACCTCGGTGCCCCTGGTCTTGTCCACCTCGTATAGGACCTGCTTTTCAGGGTTGCGGGACACCACGGTGCCCCTGTCCATCGTCGTTATCGCGTCAAGCATCCGCTTGACTGCCTTGGCATCCGCCGGATAGTTGCCCTTGTCCGGGACGACCCAAGTTCCGGTGTCGTCTCGAGCAATCCGGGCCTCGCTTCCGAGCGACTTGATCTTTATCTCTGCCACCTTGTCGGCTGTAAGCGATGGGAAGAGCTTTGCCTGCTGCGAGCCGGCCGGCGGCCGTTCGGGAGGTTTTTTTGACTCGTAAGCTAGATAGGCAATAGCTGACAAAACGACCAGAAGTATGAGCAGGATGACTATCTTTTTGGTGCGCACTTAAACAGCCCTCTTGCGTTTTTTCCTGATGAGGAACCTAGACAGGCCGAATATCACGACAAGAATCGGGACGCCCAGCATGTTGCCATACTTGACCCATTGTTTGGTGCCTTCAGAGACCTCCTCGAGTGGTCGCTCGGTGGCACCCCTTGTTCTGATACCCACAAGCCCCTTGCCCAAGTTCATCACGTCTATAAGGTTCTCGACAAACAGATCGTTCTTTCGGTAACGACTGAGGAAGTTGTCATTGACCATGAACGAGTTGCCCACAACGACGATCTTGACCGGTGGGCTCTTCTCAATGACTTTCTGTTCTTTTGGAGCGTAACGCGCCGCAGTCCCCTCAGGTTTCGGCGCCTTTTTACCTGCAAACAGGCTCTTGAAGGTCCCGTCGCCCTCAACGGCCAGCTCGTAGCTGCCCTTGGCGGTTTGCGAAAAGTGCTGCTGGGGGCTCAGGTCAAACCTACCAGTTTGCAGCCATGAAGCGTCTGACGAGCGAGCCAGAACCTCATACTTCACATCCTTCGCTTCCTTGTTCTTGACCTCTACGGAGCTCGTCCAGGGAAACACGACCGCAGACAACTGGCCCACCGCCGGGTTGTCCTTTGCCAACTGCTTTCCCCCAACCTTGATCCAAAACGGGTAGGGCAATCTAAATGACATGAAACCGGAACTGAACGCCGCCATCGCCGCCACTCGATCGAGCACCAGGTTGTTGTTCACCTGGAAGCCGTAGGCATTGAGCAAGTCGTTCAGATTCGACTCGGCCGGCTTTGCCTGAAGTTTCCCCTGCTGGCGGTCGATCATGTCGGTCAGGAATATCGCATTCGCTCCGCCCATTATAGCCTGATCGATCTGAAACTTCTCCCAATCTGAGAGCTTCTTCGAGCCAAGGATGACCAGCGTATCGACCTTCTCCAGTCCCCGAGGCCTATCAAAACTGAGCACCTTCACGTCGTAGAGCTTCTGCAGCGCCTCCTTCAGTTTCGAGAAGCTGTCATCAACAGTCATCCCTTCCGTCAGGGGCAAAAGACCAACGCTCTTCACCTCCGACATCGTTACCTTCCTGATGCCCGAGGTTATCTGATACTCGAGGTTCTCGGTGCCTCGTATGACCGGAATGACCTCCTGCTTGTTCTCGTAAAGAATGGCAAGCCCGAGGTACACTGTTGTGAGCTCCGCCTTGTCCTTTTGGATCACGTTCAGCTGAACCGGCGGTATCCCCATGAACTGTAGCTTCTGTTTGAGCTGCTTGTCATCATCGGGGTCGATGAACTCAACCTGGAGATTCCCATTGGAATAGGCTTTGTATTCATCCAAGAGGTCCTTCACCTGAGTTTTGAGCGGCATCACGTAGCTAGGCAGCTGCTTGGAGAAATAGGCCTCGATAGTGACGAGGTCCTCCAGATCAGCCAGCACAGATTTTGTCGCGTCGGAGACCGTATACTCCTTGTCCTCGGTGAGGTCAGCCCTCGCGAAATAGAGATTCGATAGGCAATTCAAGACAATCAGTATGCCCAAAATTATCACCACAGAGATCACGACACTGGCTCCGTAGCTTGTCGTCCGTTTAACCATCACTCTTGCCTCCTCGAACCTTCAACCATCATGCCCATTTGCGGCTCTCCACTCCTTTAACGTTCAGAAACAAAAAGAAGCCAATGACCGTCAAGTAATAGATGAGATCGCGGGAATCGATCACGCCGCGGCCGATACTCTCGAAATGTGCGCCAAGGCCGAGGAACTCCAGAACGCCAGCAAGCGAGGCCGGCGCCATGAACACCACAATGTTCTCGCCCACGATCCACATCACGAAGCACAGGAAGAAACCTATAATCGCCGCCACGATCTGGTTCTGGGTGAGGGACGAGACAAAAAGCCCAATCGAGAGATACGCGGCTCCCATCAGGAACGCACCCAAGTAACCTCCGATCACGGGGCCCCAGTCCATGTTGCCCAACGCCGACACCGACAGAGCAAGTGGCAGCGAAAGCAAGAGCATCACGACCAGCAGAAACAAGCTCGCAAAGAACTTGCCCAGAACCGCCTCCCAATCCTTCAGTGGCATCGTCATCAGAAGCTCCAGGGTATTCAGCTTCTTCTCCTCTGCCCACAAACGCATCGTTATTAGAGGGGCGAATATCATGAACAACCACGGCAGCATCGTGAAGTAGAGCCTCATCGAAGCCTGGTTCGCCATGAAGAAGCTCCTGAAAAACAGCCAACTGGAGAAGCCAACGAACAGAACTATCACAATATAAGCTATGGGAGAGTTGAAATATGACCGAAGCTCCTTCTGCAGTACCGCAGCTATATTCCTCATTCGGCGCTCCTCTCCTTCGTTGTTAGTTGCAGGAACACATCCTCAAGACTTATTCGCTCGGCCTTCAGCTCTGAAAGGCTGAAACCATTCTCAACCACCATCTTGAACACCTCCCGACCGAGGTCGCCGTTCGGTTTCGCTTTCAGGACGAAGGTTACAGGCCCGCCGGGCGGACTCTCTACGACCCGGCAGCCTATTACGTGTTCCATCCCCTCGATCTTCTCCCTCACCTGCGCCTCGGGGCCATATATCTTTGCCTGTATCGTCACGCTACCCTCGGTCGCCGTGGCCAATTCGTCCGGCGTGCCCGATGCGACTTTCTTGCCCTCATTGATGATGAGTATTCTGTCACAAGTCGCAGAGACCTCGGGCAGAATATGAGAGCACAGAATAACTGTCTTTTCCCGGCCAATGCGCTTGATCAGCTCACGCATCTCGATGATCTGGGCTGGGTCGAGGCCCGTGGTTGGCTCATCCAGTATCAGAAGGTCAGGGTCGTGGATCAGCGCCTGTGCAAGCCCTACACGTTGTTTGAAGCCTTTCGAGAGCGTGCCGATGTCCTGCCCCATTACGTTCTGAAGTCCACAGATCTCTGCTATGCGCCTGATCTTTTCGTGCCGTTCGCTGGGCGCAATGCCTCGAACCTGCGCCACGAACGACAGGTAATCAGTTATATCCATGTCAAGATACAGAGGCGCACTCTCTGGCAAGTAGCCGATGTGCCGCCGGACCTCGAAAGACTCCGTAAGCGTGTCGTGACCGGCCACCGTTACGCTTCCCTCAGTTGCGGGCATGTAACATGTGATTATGCGCATCATTGTCGTCTTGCCCGCGCCGTTGGGCCCCAGAAAGCCCAAAACCTCACCATTCTTGACCTCAAAGGAAAGATTGTCGACCGCGACCTTCGGCCCAAAACGTTTGGTTACACCTTTGACTTCAATCATTGCAATCCATCACTCCGTTCGTTGGCGCCTCAAGCAAGGCCACAAAGCAACAAAGGCATGCGAAAACCTACAACATAACCTGCCGCTGTCAAGGTTTCACACGCCAAGTCTTGCGTTCAGTGAAAACCTCTATGAACACGTTCAATCTGCAAAACATAGAGACTTGCCCTCTTGTTCCAACCAGATCAGCCGCCGCCTGTAACTGTCGAGCTCATCTTGCGTTTCTGAGACGTTGGGCTATGATGTGTCATGTGAAATGGGCGCCTCGAACATCTGACCCGACGTGCCCAAGGCAATGATCTGCCTCAATAGTGGATTACAGCGAAGAGGAGAGTTGACATGCGTAAAGTTCTGCTGTTTACGTCGATAGTTGCCTTGACGGTTGGCATACTGGGCAATTGCCTCGCGCTTCAGAGGTACCAGTCCTTGGTTAAGCCACTTCCAGAATCAACTGTCCTGCCGGCCAGCGACGATCAGACTTCCCGTCGCGCGGGAAGCGAGTCCGGTGTTTTGGTTGCGCTTGACTCCCGGGGCGATTACATCCGGGACCTTACCTGCAAGACCATCATCTCCCAGTCGGCGGAGGCTGCGCTGAAGATCGTGCCCAACTGGCTGAAGATGGACCTTTACGACATGTTCACGAGGATGTCTTCGGATGACCAGGAGGACTATGGACAACTTCTGCTTTCGATCTCCGATCCACGACTTATAGACGAGGTGGCCTTCACGATCGCTCACTCCTCCAGGGCCGTGCTGAGCGCGACCGACCCTGAGGTCTATCTTGTGAACGCACAGCTGTTATACCGCGTCGATCCCGATATATCCTACGCTGACATCGTGGATTACGGCGAGCCGGGTGTCGATGCAGACTACTACTCAACGATCATCTACACAACGGTGGCAAGCGGCGCTACCGTTCAATATGAGCTGCCAGCCGACATCTATTACTGGTATGTGGTTCATCCGAAGCTCGGCGACGAAAACCCCTCGATGAGCCCGGTTCTCTCGGACCGAACGAGCACCTATGGGTATTTCTGGCGCGAGTATCTCTTCTACAACCCATCCAGTGAATACGACTACAGCCTGAACGTCATGGTCCGGGAGCCGAACCTGCTTGGCTCATCCGATCTGTCTGGCTGGAACCCGGCCGCACCGGGCTACTTGGACTCGGGCGGAATCGAGGGTGTGATCGTCGGAGGCCCAGGCGTTGAGAGGCCTGTGCTCATCGAGTGGGCATGGAGCTACGGCCGGGTGATCTTCACCACGCTCGAGCTGGAGCGAGCGGCGGCTGCTGGCAAAGGAAACTTGCTCGAGAACCTGCTGATGCGCTCCAGCGGTTACAATGACGAGCTGCTTGTGCCGCGCGGCCCGGGCCAAGACCAGGTGGCAATACTTGATGGGTCAAACAATTCGGCGATTCTTGATCCAATAACTGAAACGCTTGACAGAAACGACGTTGTCTATCAATTCGTTTCGATGGAAGAGATGTATAGTCAGAGCAGGTGGGGGTATTTCTCCAAGGTGATAATCCCCTCGCACCAGAGCTACGACTTCTACGCTTCGATCGCCACAACGGGTTTCATGGATAACTTCAAGTGGTGGATGAGTAACGTGGGCGGGGTGATGGAGGTCCACGGGGCATGCGATGCCAACCAGAGCTGGGAGGGTCTAACGCTCTTTGGCCGAGGCTACGTCCCAGGGCCGGTCTCCGAAATGAAGATCAATCCATATCCCGTTCTGGGTGATGTAATCAAGAAGGCGACTCACGTCTGGGACGACAGCTACGTGAACGCTGGTCTGCCTCGCTACCGGCCATTTGAGGATAACTCGATGGCGGTTGACGTCATCACCAACTGGGCCTCCCGGATGCTCTCTTTTCAGGCCAGAGGGAATCGACCGATACAGCCAAATCAGATATGCTTCGAGCACAACGGCAACTGCGGCGAGATACAGGACCTTATCAACGCGGCGGCTCGCACATGTCTCGTCCCGTCCGCCGGAGTCAACAACCACACATGGGACCATGTAACCTGCGAGTTCTGGGACCGAGAATGGCATGGCTACCAGGTGGGCTGGAACGTTGGGAACGCCTCAATTGCGAATCAGGGCGTCTTGTCGGACAAGGACCTGGGCGGTGGCAAGGACCTGTCGGCAGTCCTGAAGGACAGGGGCGATACATACCCGATCAACGCAACAAGCAGATACAGCAAGGTTTGCCATTTCCACGTGCGTGTCGAGGACCTCAAGGGCAACCCCGTGGACTGCGCCAAGGTCATACCTTACGTCCGGTACTTTAATAAGCCAAACGGGCAGCTCGTTAGCCCGCTTTCGGCTTTCACCGATTCCACCGGCGAGCTCGTCATGGACCTGGGAAACAAGCGAGATTTCTGGTTCAGGGTCAAGAGCCGGGTGGGGGACGTTAATCTGACCCGTGAGCCGCTCCTTACGAACACCGTGGCGGACGAGGACTACGAACACACCTTCCAGGTTGAGGGGCTTATGCCTCACTTGCCACCGATCGAGTCGGTGGATTTTCCCCCGGTCCAACAATATTCCTACAAGATCCTTGTCTCCTACAACGTTGATTACGAGACACAGTACAACCTGCCAATGTCCACTTTCGGGAATGACTGCCCAGGCGTGGGCAATATCGACTTCTTCATCCTGAAATCAGAAGATTTCCATAAATATAGCCAGGGAAAGCCGTTCTCTGCCTATGAGTGGCGGCACAACGTGGCGGGCGACCAGTTCGAGGTCAACATCCCCGACGAGGAGGTTTACTACCTGGTCTTCTCCAATGAGGACACGCTGATAGTGAAGGAATTCCTCTCCATCGCATTGAGCGTCTACCAGAACAGCCAAGGTGCTTGGGTTCCTCTGGAAGACTACTCCAACTTCCTGGGTGTGCCGGCTGGACATTCCTACGTGATCATGTTCAACAACAGGCTTGCGCCAAGCATCTACGCGGCAGGGTTCTTCAACGCGGAGGTCGATTCCTCCGGCAGCTGTCAGCTCGGCGTTCGCGCATTCGTCTTCGACCCAAACGGGCCCTATGATGTTTCCCGTGTCGAGCTGTGCTACGGTGGCGTCCCGCTGGGGAAATTCTTGAGAGATGATGGCAAGTATGACGATGCCATTGCGGGCGATGGCATCTTCACCTTCTCCGAGCGTTTCATGCCTGGGACGCTCGATCCAGCGGTCTATAGGCTAGAGATACTCGCGACCGACATCGCCGGCAACAAGAGCGTCTCATGGCCTTACCTGAACATCTTATCGGTCCCGCTTGGCTTCTCAGAGCCGACCTTTAAGAGCTTCCAGACGCGTATGACAGTCCAGAAATCCCGGAGAGCCGCGGGCGGCGCGCCCGTGATACTCGGCGGCGGTTTCTTTGGCCGAGACACGGTCCAGACAGGTGATATCTTTCGTATATTGGCCTACGTGGACGACCCAGACGGCCTTTCAGACATCGACCGCGTGGAGCTCTTCCTCGAGGGGGGCCTCCCAACGGGAGTGCTCCTCCACGACGATGGCCTCGAAGGCGATGACCACGCCGATGACGGCATCTATACGTTCCAGACGTTCATGCCAGCAGGCCTCCCCACTGGCAACCTCACGCTGGAGATCATAGCGTTCGACAAGTCCGGCAACTCAAGCGCCACATACCCCTACTTCACAGTCAGGTAGGCTTCGCCAGGTCCAATTGCACCGAGCGATCACCGTCGTGGCACACATTGTGTCGGGCTGAAGGTCTCTCTGCGGCCCGTGCGCAGGGCAAGATGGGGTCCTGGCACAATCAGGCTGGGGCACGACCGGCGAGCTCGTATCAGGCTGGGAGCGAAGCTACATTTATATGGCGTCCCAAGTGATCGGCTCACCCGCCTCGATGGTCCTTTGGGCAGGTCTGCCGAGCACGAAGTCCAAATATGCTGGCTGGATGCCTCGCTGAGGCCTTATGATAATGATGTCGCTCCGCTCGATCTTCTTGCCCTTCGGGATTTTTCTCGTTGCGAAGAGGCTCCTTCTCGCATAATACCTGGTCTCGCTCTCAACTGCCTGACATACCTTCTCGCCGGTGCCAAGCGCCTTCTCCACGGTTCTGACCGCGTGGACCATTTCGGTTAGCTCGTCTGGCTCCAACGAGTATGAGTGGTCGAGACCACTTTGCTGCCTGTCATCGGTGAAATGCTTCTCCAGGATATCGATACCGAGGGCCGTCGCGGCCACGGGTATCTGGGAGCCCAGCGTGTGGTCGGATAGCCCAACCGGAATTCTAAAAGCCTGCCGGAGAGTGTCGATGGCCCTTAGGTTCATGGCATCCGGTGGCGAGGGGTATCTCGAGACGCAGTGCATCAGGATGACCTCGTCGCAGCCCTTCCCTGCGATCGTCTCAAGCGCCCTGCCCACTTCGCTGAGCGTGCCCATGCCAGTAGAGAGAACAATCGGCCTGCGCTTTGACGCTATGTGGGCCAAAAGCGGCAGATTGTCGAGGTCGCCCGACGCAACCTTGAAGGCCGCAACGCCCAGACTGTCGAGGAGATCGACGGCCTCGAAGTCAAACGGCGATGAGAGAAACTCGATGCCAACAGAGCAAGCGAGGTCGCGAAGCTCGCGATGCCACTCGTGAGGAAGCTCATACCTGCTGAAGAGCTCGCAGAGGTTGGTGCCGTCTGGCAGCGATTCGCTTCTCGCCACGAGCTTTTCGGCTGTGAACGTCTGGAACTTGACGGCGTCAGTGCCGGCCTGCGCCGCTATCTCGACGAGTTTTCTCGCCTTGGTGAGGTTCTGGTTGTGGTTGGAGCCGGCCTCCGCGATCACAAATACTGGGTTTCCTGGCCCGATAACGTGTGAGCCTATTTGAACTCTGCTCTTCATGTCGCCTCCGGATGTTTACTGAGACTAGCAAGCGCGACCTATGGGAACTGGGCCCCTGCTGTGCAGTTATTGGGCTATACTTCCTCGCAAATGTCAATTCCGCGGGTTGAAGGAGACCCTGCCGATGACGCTGTAGATGCACGGAATAACAAAGAGCGTCAGCAGCGTCGCGAAGCTCAGTCCAAAGCCGATCGTGATGCCCATTGGCGCCCGGAGCTCGGCGCCTGCGGTCGTCGAGAACGACAGCGGAAGAACGCCAAGAACCGTCGTGATCGTCGTAATGAGGATGGGTCTCAGCCGCACAGCCGCGCCGTTGATTATCGCGTCTTGGGGTGCGGCGCCCCTCCGGCGGAGCCGATTGATATAGTCAATCATGACGATTGCGTCGTTGACGGCGATGCCAAGCAAGATTATCGTCCCCATTATCGTCGGCACTGAGAGGGTTGTGTGAGTCACCAACAGGCCAAACACTACGCCTATTATGCCAAGTGGGACCGCAAACATCACGATGAACGGCTGCAGCAACGATTCAAACTGCGCCGCCATGACCATGAACACGAGCAACACGGCCACTGCCAGGGCCGCGAACAGAACCTTGAAGGAATCCCGCATCTCCTGATATGCACCTCCGAACTCCAGCGAGTAACCGCTCGGCAACCTGAGGTCGCTGAGGCGTTTTTTAATCTCCGAAACAACACTGCCAATATCGCGGCCAAACGTCGTGCCGTTGAGGGTGATCTTGCGCTCTTTATTCTCGCGGGTGATCTTGATTGGGCCGACATCGTGATTCACTGTGGCGACTTGATAGAGGGGAACGGAGAACCCCAGCGCAGAGGAGATCGGGATGTTCAAGAGATCATTCTCCGATAGGCGGTCGGCGCGTCTGAGCCTCAACCTGATGTCAAACTCATCCCCGCCAATCCTATATCTTGAGGCGACAACGCCCAGCATGGCGTCCTTCACCGCCCGCTCTATCTGATAGACAGAGAGCCCCAGCTGACTTGCCTTGTGGCGGTCGATCTTCAGCCTGATTTCTGGCTTGCCCTCTCTCTGGGTGCTCTGCAACTCCCGCAGGCCTCTGATCCCTTCGCACCGCTTTCGAACATAAGCGACTATCTCCTTCAGCCGGTCGATGTCCTTGCCGAAAACCTTGATCTGTATCGGTTTCTCGCCAACCTGCGAGCCTGTCATCATGTCTGTCGTATCGAGATACTCAAAATCGCTGTCAGGGATTTTTGGAATCTCATCCCTGATGGCCTCCACCACCTCGTCGGATATCCTCTTCCGCTTGTCTTTCGGCAGAAGCGTGAGCATGATCTGGGCCTCGTTGACCGCCGCCGCTCCCCAACCCATGCCAACATCATACTTGGTTGCCTCTGATAATCCCAAGAAACTCCCAATCCTAACGACCTCGGGCTGGCTGCGCATGACCCTCTCGATCTTGGCAACCGACGCGTCGGTCCTTGCCAGCGGCGTTCCAGGCGGCATCTTGAGGAGAAACATGGCCATAGGGTTGTCCTGCTTGGGCAAAAACTCTGCCCCAACCAAGTTGAGGGCAAGAACTGAAAGGACAAAGGCCATCCCGGTAGAGCCAAGAACCAGGGCCCTGTGTCGAAGTGCCCAACCCAGCCAAACCTTGTACCTGTCTGCGAAACGCCTGAACAACGCCCGGCCTGAACCACTCGCGTGCCGGTTCACGTGCCTTTTCGTTAGGATTAGCGAGGAGAGCATTGGCACTATCGTAACCGCCACGAATAACGAGGCGAACAGCGCTATCGTAACAGTCAGCCCGAGGGGTTTGGCCAGCTTGCCGGGGATGCCCTTCGCCAACGCAATCGGCACGAAAACTGCCACGGTTGTGAGCGTGGATGCCGTAATGGCGCTGGCAACCTCCGAGGCGCCGACTATGGCAGCCCGTTTGGGACTCTTGCCCTCCTGCAGGTGCCTGAACGTGTTCTCGATCACAATGATCGCGTTATCCACGAGCATCCCGATCCCCAGCGCAAGTCCGCTCAGCGTCATTATGTTGAAAGTGTAGTTGGCCGCGTTCATCCCTATGAAGGTCGTGATGATCGAAAGAGGAATGGCCAGGCTGATGATCAACGTGGGCCGAACCGCGCGCAAAAACAAGAAGAGTATCAGTATGGCAAGAACCCCACCCTCGAGAACATTCATGCCGGTCGCCAGGATGGCTGACTTGATGAAGCTGGCCTGGTCCATCATCGGCTGAAATGTGATGCTCCTCGGCGTGAGCTTGGCCAGCTGGGCAAGCTTTGCCTTAACCCTGTCAACCACTGCCACGGTGTTTGCGCCAGCCTCCTTCAGAATACCGACCAGAACACAGTCCTGACCGTTGACCCGTGACACTGAACGGACCTCCTTGAACGTGTCGCTCACGGTCGCGATATCCTTGAGATAGACAGGCTTCCCGTTCGGAGCCGCGACCATTATCTCTCCGATCGCTTCCACGCTCCCGTACTCGCCAAGCGTCCTGACAAGGTATTCAATCCCGTGCTCCGTGATGTGCCCGCCAGAGAGGTTGAGGTTCTCGGCCGCAATGATGTGCCTCACACGCTCGAACGAGAGTCCCAAATCACGCAGCTTGTCGCGGTCCAAAAAAACGTTGATCTCTCGCTCCAAGCCGCCCATTGGATAGACTGCCGCCACGCCATCCAACCGGTTCAGTGGCGCCTCGATGTTGTCGCGGATGTAATCTCTCAGCGCCCTGGTGTTCTCCAGGCCTGTGACGGCGTAAAAGATGACGGGCATATCATCGGTGCTGTACTTGAGGACCTTGGGCTTGTCCGCATCCCGAGGAAGTATATCTGTGAGGTAAGACAGCTGGTCGCGGACATCCTGCACGGCAACACCGAGGCGTGTGCCCCAGTCAAACTTGACTATCACCGTCGAGGAGCCCTCTTGCGACGTGGAATAGACCGTCTTGACGTTCTTGACCATCGCCACGGCCTCCTCGATGGGCCTCGTTATGTGCTGCTCGATTTCCGATGTCCCGACACCCTCGTAGCTCGTTACGACCGAAACAAACGGGTATTCCAGCTCCGGAAGCAGGTCGAGCCCCAACTTGAAGAAGGAGATCGTCCCAAACAGGATTATGATGCAGATCACCATCGAGACGGCGATCTTACGGTTGACGGACAGCTCCGGCAGGTTCATCATTCAGCCCCACTTCGCCCGGGTTTAAGATCTCGACCGCTATACCATCCTCAAGGCTCTCGGTCCCATCCATAACGACTAAGTCGCCCGGCCGAACGCCGTGAGTTACCTCTACATTCTCCTCGCCACCCAACCCGAGCTCCACTCGTCTCGCCAACGCGATGCCCGATTTAACCACAAATACCATCGGCTCGCCATTGCGCTTCACTATGGAGCGGATCGGAACCGTAGTAACATCCTCCCGCTCGTCGGAGAGTATCCTAAGCCGTGCAAGAGCTCCCGGCCTCAAGAGCATCTCGCGGTTTTCGAGCCTCGTCCGGAGCGCGAGCGTCCGGCTCAGGGGGTCGATGGTGTGGCCCATGTAAGTTATCTTCCCCCTCCATTCACGCCCCGGCACACCATCCACCGTGATCCGCACCTCCTGAGATATCCTAACGCTCGACTGCAAGGTGTCCGGCAGCTGCGCCTCGACCTTACAGATGCTATCGTCAACTATGTAGAAGCACGGCACAGGGCTGATCGGTGAGACCATCTCCCCAACGTTGACGTTCCTGCTGGCGACGTGGCCGGAGATCGGGCTCCGCACGGTGGCCTCCATGAAGTTATGCCTGGCCATCTCAAGGGCATCACTGGCGACATCGACCGAGGCTGCGGCAACCATCAGAGCCGCCTTGGATGTCTTGTAGGCATCCGATGCCGCATCGAGCTTCTGCTGCGAGACAGCGTTGTTTGCCCGTAGCGCCCTCAGCCTCTCGTATTCGCGCCTAGCGTTCGCCACCTTTACCCCCGCCGCGTTCAACCTCGCCTTTGCCGCATCGAGCCCATGTTTTGCCTGCTCTTTGGCAAGAGCAAAGTCCCGCAGCTGGAGCCTGAACAAAGGATCACCCTCGGCCACAGCGTCCCCCTCATCAACGAATATCTCCGCCACTCTCCCCGCTACTTTGGCGCTGACTCGCGACTCGCGAACGGGCCGGATGGTCCCGGTCAGCCTTATCCATCTCTGAACACCCGCCCGCTTGACCGCCGCGACCTTGACGGGAGCCCTCACCGATGGTTGGCCACGCCCACCTGGACCGGACGAACCACCATCGTCCCGTGAGCCACAACCAAACAGACAAACAGCAGAAAACACCCACAGCAGCAATGCCGTGAGCTGGGGAGCGACCCGTGCGATCATCTAATCGCTCTCGAGGTCAACCCGCCTCGCGTCTCCCCACAGTCGCTCCAGGTTGTAGAACCACCTTGTCTCATCAACAAAAATGTGCACCACAATATCGCCGTAATCCATCAGGACCCACTTGGCGTTCTGCTCACCCTCAATCCCGAAATACCTAAAGCCCGCCTTCTTACAGGAGACCTCGATATGCTCTGAGATAGCCCGCGTGTGCATCGATGACGTCCCAGAACATATCACGAAGTAGTCTGTGACTGGGGTCAGTTCTGTCAAGTCCAGAACAACGATATCGCGGCCTTTTCGCTCTTCAATGCACCCCCGGATAAGGGCCAAGAGCTTCTGCGTTTCATCATCTGCCGAAGACCCACGGCCGCTACCGCCCACAGCCGCGACCTCGGACTTCACGCCACTGTTCTCGTCCTTAGATTCCTGTTCAACCACGCCCATACAAGCCTT
>QMNL01000003.1 GCA_003647755.1 Candidatus Coatesiibacteriota bacterium | reverse complement strand
TTCTCCAACTTCAAAAGGTCCTGGTCTGTCTTGCTCACTAGCTGAGCCACAGAGGTAATTTTGGCCGCCCGGAGACAATACATCGGCCTCGACCCGAGGTCCAGCTCCTCGATGCTCTTCCTCAGATTCGGATTGATCTCGATCTTCTCCTCAACCTTCTCCTCCTCAGGCTCCTCCGGCTCCTCAAACGTGATGAAGTTCAAGAAGATGTCCTTCAGTATCTTCGAGGCGTGCGCAGTCGCATCAAGCGGGGCGATGCTTCCGTCTGTCCAGACCTCAAGAAGAAGCCGGTCATAGTCGGCGCGTTGAAGATGCAGGACGTTCTGAACCCTGAAATCGACCTTCCTGACCGGCGAGAAGACAGAGTCGACCGGAATCCAGCCCTCTGGAAGATCATCAAAGACATGCTGTTCAGCTGGCACATATCCGCGGCCATATTCAATTCTTATCGCGATGTTCAGTTTGGCCCCCTCGTCCAGCTCCGCGATGTGGATGTCAGGATTGAGGAGCTCCACGTCAGGGTCAGGTTTTATGTCGGCGGCTGTTACCATCTTGGGACCTTTGGCACTCAAGTAAACCACCTTGGGGTGAAAAACCGATAACTTCGTTCTCAATTTCTTGATGTTTAAGATTATCTCTGTTGCATCCTCCACTGCGCCCGGCACCGCCGAGAATTGATGCTGCACGCCCTCTATCTCGACGGCCGTCACCGACCATCCCTTCAGCGAGGACAGAAGCACCCTTCTGAGCGAGTTGCCAACGGTAACTCCAAACCCACGTTCAAACGGCTCCGCCGTGAATCTCCCATAGAACTGGGTAGCCTCCTGTGTGACAAAGCCCTTGGGCTTGCTTATACCTTTCCAATGCATCCTATTTCTGCCCTCCAGTTACGGACAACTGTCAAATCCCCTGCCACCCTGCACAATGCAGAACGGCCAGAACGCCACTGCTAGGAGTAGAGCTCCACGATCAACTGCTCCTTGATCGGGATGTCAACGATGTCCTCCCGCCTCGGCTGCTCCTTAACGAGCACCGTTAACTCATCATCGTTAGCCTCTAACCAACGGGGCCGAAACTTACCTCTGCTCCCCATGGTCTCTATCGCGTTGAAAATGGGGCACTTCTTATTCTCCCTACTCTTCTCACGCACCGAAACCACCTGACCAGGCCGTAGCCTATAGGACGGAATGTTCACGACCTTGCCGTCAACTTCAAAATGCCTGTGTCCCACGAGCTGCCTGGCTTGGGCACGTGATACTGCAAAACCAGCACGATAGACGACGTTGTCAAGCCTTAGCTCGAGAATTCGCAGAAGGTTCTCGCCTGTAACGCCCCGCATACGTTCAGCCTCAACGAAAGTCTTCTTAAACTGCCGTTCCATAAGTCCGTAATAAAGTCGAACCTTCTGCTTCTCCCGAAGCCGAACTCGATAGTCCGACTCCTTCCGACGCCGACGACCATGCGCCCCCGGCGCATATTTACGCCTGCCAAACGTGCACTTGGCAGAAGTGCAACGCTCACCCTTCAAAAAGAGCTTCTCGTTCTCGCGTCTGCACAGCTTACAGGACGCACCTAAATATCTACCCAAATGACTCTCCCAAAATAAGCCCTAAGTGAATCTAGACTCTACGCCGCTTCGGAGCCCTGCAACCATCGTGCGGAATCGGCGTAACGTCCCGCATCAGCGTTACCTCTATCCCCTCTGACTGCAACGCCTTCATCGCAGTGTCCCGACCCGAGCCAGGCCCCTTCACGTAAAGCTCGGCCTTCCGCATCCCCATACTAATCGCTGATTGCGCCGCATCTCGCGCCGCCACTTGCGCACCAAACGGCGTCCCTTTTCTCGAACCCTTAAAACCCATCTTGCCGGCGCTAGACCACGCAATCACGTTCCCATATTTGTCAGATACCGTAATTATTGTATTGTTGAACGTCGATTGGATGTGAATTACACCCTCGGGGACGACGCGCTTCTCCTTGCGCTTTGCAATCCTTCGCCCCCTCCGTTTGACCCCTTTTGCCATAATGCCTACCTAACTATTGCCCAAAATCACTTGCCAATGAATACAAAGACAGATAACTACCTCAACCAGCAAGGCCAAACTATACTTTCTTGGCCTTTTTCTTCATCCCAATCCCCGGCCTCGGACCCTTATGAGTCCTCGCATTAGTCCTCGTCCTCTGCCCCCTAACAGGCAAACGACGCCTATGCCTAAGACCCCGGAGGCAGCCGATATCCTTCAAACGCTTGATGTTCATCGATATCTCCTGCCTCAGCTCCCCCTCAACCTTCAACTGACGCTCGATCACCTGCCGAAGCTTGTTGATCTGCTCCTCCGTGAGCTTCTCCACACGAACATCGGCCCCAATCTCTGTCTCTTTAAGTATCTTCCTGGAACTCGTCCGACCTATGCCGAAAATGTAGGTCAGACCAATCTCCACCCGCTTATCCTTAGGAAGGTCAACTCCTGCTATTCTTGCCAAAAAACAGTCTCCCTATCTCTGCCCTTATCCCTGCCGCTGCTTATGCTTGGGATTCGTGCATATCACCCTCACGATACCTCGCCGCCTGATTATCTTGCAGCGGGCACACATCCGCTTGACCGACGCTCTCACCTTCATAATTCCCACCTGTGCAATTTCACACTATGCGCTCATCTCAACCGATAAACTATTCGGCCCCGGCTCAGGTCATAAGGACTCAATTCGACCGTTACCCTGTCACCAGGAAGAATCCGTATATTGTGCTTCCGCATCTTCCCCGACAAATGAGCGGTTACCTTTCTACTATCTCCAAGCTCAACTATAAATACTGTGTTCGGCAGAGCATCTACCACAACGCCCTCCACCTCGATTCCCTCCCCCTTCGGCATATCCTAAACTCGCCCCTGTTTCACCTTATCAAGCGAATCGAGAATCCGCTGCAACACATCCTCTATCCCACCATCAGCCTCAATCTCAACCAGCAAGCCCCTATTCCTATAAAACTCCACCATTGGAAGAGTAGCCTCATCATACGTCTTGAGCCTCTCTTCGATCTTCTCCGGCCTGTCGTCCTCGCGCTGATACAGCTTGTTGCCACATACATCGCAAATGCCATCTACCTTTGGCGGCGAAAACTCCAAATGATATTCCTTACCACAGTGCGAACAAACGCGGCGACCGGATAGCCTCTTTAAGAGGGACCCCCGCGGCACATCTAGCAGAATCGCCGCATCAATCCCAATCCCCATGCGTGGCAAGGTCGACTCCAGAAACTCCGCCTGCCTGAGGTTTCTCGGGAACCCATCAAGTATGAAACATTTATCAGATCCTAGTTCCCTCAGCCTCGCCTCAATAATATCATATAGAAGATCATCAGAGACCAATTTGCCTCCTTCAACAGCATCTCTGGCTTTCAATCCGAGCTCGCTGCCACTCCTGATCGCTTCGCGAAGCATATCGCCGGTCGAAAGATGCGTTAGGTGCTCTCGCCCCGCCAAAAGCTTTGCCTGTGTCCCCTTGCCCGAGCCCGGAGGCCCCATCAGAATCAACCGCAAAACACTCTACCTCCTCCCCCTGATGCGGCCCTTCTTGACGAAACCATCGTAGTGCCGCATCACCATCTGCGCCTCGATCTGCTGCACGGTGTCCAAGGCAACCCCAACTACTATCAGAAGGGCCGTGCCGCCAAACCAGAATGGAACACTCAAGCCATGCGTGAGGTAATAGGGGAACCAGCCCACGATCCGCTCGCCGATAAATGGAATATCCGCGATCGGGATTCCGTAAACCAGCACGGCCGGAAGCACCGAGACGGCCGCGAGAAAGACCCCGCCGCCAAACGTAAGCCTCGACAAAACCTGGTTAATGTATTCAGCCGTAACCTTCCCTGCCCTCTTGCCTGGGATATTAGCTCCTGACTTGCGGAGATTGTCCGCAACATCAGTCGGATTGAAAATGATCGAGGTGTAAAAATACGAGAAAAAGATGATGGCTACAACGTATAGCACCGTGTAAAGCAACCTGCCAGGCTTCAGCTGCGCCACAACAGGCTCCAGGAAAGATGCCCCGAAAATCCCTGCCGCCGTCGCTGGAAACATGATGATCGACGAGGCAAAAATCACGGGAATAACGCCAGCCGTGTTTACCCTGAGGGGCAGATACGTCGTCTGGCCACCATACAGCTTCCTCCCTATCACACGCTTCGCATGTTGGATCGGCAGCCGACGTTGAGCCTGTTGAAGCACCACCACAAGCGCCACAACACCTACCATCAAGACCACCAGGATTATGATGGTGTATATCTTCAGCTCGCCCTGAATCACCTGATTGAGCGTCTGGCCAACCGCGGTCGGCAACCGGGCTATGATGCCCGCAAAGATAATAAGAGAGATGCCATTGCCTATGCCGCGCTCGGATATCTGCTCCCCAAGCCACATTATGAATGCCGTCCCGGCTGTTAAGGTTATCATTACCAACAGCTTGAAACCAAGTCCGGGATGGATAACTATCGGAACACCAGAAGGGCTTTTCATCTTCTCCAACCACATCCCGATGCCGAACCCCTGAAGCATGCTGAGAACCGCCGTCCCGTAGCGGGTATACATCGTAATCTTCTTCTTGCCCGCCTCGCCCTCCTTTGACAGCTTCTCCAAGGAAGGTATCACCACTATCAAAAGCTGTAGGATGATCGACGCACTGATATACGGCATTATCCCAAGAGCGAAAACTGTCAGCTTCCGCAACGCCCCGCCAGAGAATAGGTCGATCATATTCAACAGCGTGCCCTGCTGCGACTGGAAAAACTGCGCAAGCGCCGCCGCATTTATGCCCGGCGTCGGAAGGTGGCATCCAAGTCGATAAACCGCAAGAAGCCCGAGCGTGAAGAGAATCCGGTGCCTAAGCTCCGGAATCTTGAACATATTTTGGATCTTCTCAAGCAAGACTAAATGACCTCGACCTTGCCATTCGCCGCCTCGATCTTCTTCATCGCCGTCCGGGTGAACTTGTGGGCCTGTACCGTAAGCGAGGCTGTCAGTTCCCCATCTCCGAGTATCTTCACCCCGGCCGTCCTGCGCTTGAAAAGCCTCATATCCTTGAGAAGTTCAGGATTGACGATCGTGCCATCCGCAAATCTGTTGAGCTGTTTCACGTTCAGAACCGTGTATTCAACTCTCGTGGGGTTATTAAATCCCCGCTTGGGCACCCTACGAACAAGTGGCATCTGGCCTCCCTCAAAGCCCTGTCGCCTCGAGTAGCCCGATCTCGATTTCTGGCCCTTGTGCCCCCGTCCTGCCGTTTTGCCCCGCCCCGAGGCGGGACCTCTGCCCACACGCCTCTTCTTATGCCGGGAGCATGCCGCTGGCCTGAGGTCATGCAACTTAAGCATCTGCACCCTCCTCCTCAGAAAACGGCTCGATCTCAACCAAATAACTTATGCTCTTAAGCATCCCCATTATCTCGGGACGATTCTCCTTGATTATCGTCTGACGCAGACGCTTAAATCCCAGCTTGGCCACCGTATCCTTGTGACGCTTGCACCGCCCTATCGGGCTACGAACAAGCCTTGCTCGAACCTTGTCAATCACAACTAAAAACTCCCGAGCCAATCATTCCAGCAACGATTCCACTGAAACACCCCGCTCCTCCGCGATAGTTTCAGCATCTCTCAACGACTTCAGCCCATTGACCGCCGCCACAACCACGTTATGAACATTCCGGCTGCCAAGACACTTCGTCAAAATATCCCGCACGCCGCCCATCTCCATCACTGCACGAATTGCCCCACCAGCGATAACGCCCGTCCCAGCCGCCGCCGGCCTCAAAACAACTGTCGAGGCGCCAAAACTACTAACCACCCTGTGCGGTATCGTTGTCCCAGAAAGCGGGAACCGTATGAGCGCGCGCCTGGCCTGCTCCACGCCCTTGCTGATGGCATCGGGAACCTCCCGCGCTTTGCCAAGCCCCACTCCAACTATCCCGGACTTGTTGCCCACAACAACGACCGCCGTGAACCCAAAGCGCCTACCGCCCTTGACCACCTTGGCCACTCGGTTTATGTAAACTACCTTTTCCTCGAGCTCAAGCCCTTCCGGGTCAACGTAATCCAAATAATCCTCCTGAGTCTCTAGAACTCCAACCCTCCAGCGCGAGCGCCTTCGCTGAACGCCCTCACCCTGCCATGATACTTATACCCCGCCCGGTCGAAAACGACGCTCTTGATGCCCGCATCGAGAGCCTTCTTGGCGAGGCTCTCTCCAACCACCTTCGCCGCATCCTTGTTCCCGCCGCTCTTCAGCGAGCCTCTCTTACGCAAAGCTAGCGTCGATTCGCAGACCAACGTGTGGCCCCGCTCATCATCAACTAAGAAACCGTAAGTCTCTCTCAAGCTCCTGAAAACGCAAAGCCGAGGCCGAGCTTTCGTTCCGCTAATTCGCTTCCGAATGCCCAGATGCCTTCTGTGCCTCGCGGCTACTTTCTTATTCTTAGATTTACGCTTCAATCCGAAGACCTCTATCTATCAGCGCTAAACGCCGGCTTTGCCCTGTTTGCGGCGGATGCGCTCGCCCCTGTAGCGGATGCCCTTCCCTTTGTACGGCTCCGGCTTACGGAACGACCTAATCTCAGCCGCCACCTGGCCAACCTGCTGTTTGTCAGCGCCTCGTATCTTAATAACAACATCGTTCTCAACGTGAATCTCTATCCCAGGCGGGACGGCATAGACAATTGGACGGCAGTAGCCAAGCGCCAACACAACATTCTCACCCTCTAACTTGGCCTTGTATCCGAGGCCATATATCTCCAGAACCTTCTCGAACCCCTCCGAAACGCCACGAACCATGTTATTGATCAGAGCCCGTGTCAAACCATGGAAGGCACGACTCTTGCAAGAATCATCGCTCCGCTCAACCGCAAGAACAGACCCAGTCAGCGTCGCCTGAATGCTCGGCAACAGGTCCAGATGAAGCTCCCCTTTTGCGCCTTTCACAACCACGCGCTGGCGACCCTGGTCAAGTCCGTCAATTGTCAATTTCACTCCTTCCGGAATGGCAATCAGCTGCTTACCTACTCTGGACATCAGAACCTACCAAACGTTACAAATAATCTCGCCACCACACCGGATGCGAGCGCAGTCTTTGTTCGTCATTACACCCTTTGAACTCGACACGATCGAAACACCAAGACCGTCAAGGACCTTCGGCATCTCGTCAAAACCCCGATAAACCCTACGCCCCGGCTTGCTCACGCGTTGAATACCCCTGATCACGGGCACAGAATCCTTCGTATATTTCAGGTAGATCCTCAACATGCCCTGTCTCCTGTCAGGAATCACCTTGTAACCCTTTATGAAGCCCTGTTCCTTGAGAACACGGGCAACCTCGACTTTTATCTTGGCACAGGGAACGTTGAGCCTTCTATGCCTCGCCCGAGCAGCGTTTCTTATCCTTGTCAGCATATCGGCAATTGGGTCCGTCATCATCGCCCCAACCCCCTACCAACTAGCCTTTCTAACACCCGGAAGCTCACCCTCTCGCGCAAGATTCCGAAAACATATTCGACACATCTCAAACTTCCTCAAATAACCTCTGGACCTGCCGCAGATCTTGCACCGGTTGTAGGCCCGAACCTTGAACTTAGGCGCCTTCTTCCATTTAGCTATTAGCGATTTCTTTGCCATATCATTCCTGTCGCAACTTGATGGGTCGAATCAACCAGTCCAGCAACTATGTCCTCTTGAAAGGCATACCCAGGTGCGCCAAGAGCTGCCGGGCCTCGTCATCCCGCTTCGCCGTGGTTACAATGGTTACCGAAAGCCCGTGGGTGCGGCTCACCTTGTCATAATCTATCTCTGGGAAAATTATCTGCTCCAATATCCCAAGCGTGTAGTTGCCGCGACCGTCAAAAGCCCGGTCCGAAACTCCCCTGAAATCCCGCACACGAGGCAATGCAGCATTCACCAGCCGATCGTAAAACTCATACATCCGCCTCCCGCGAAGCGTCACCGAGCAACCAATTGGCATCTTAGCACGAAGCTTGAATGCCGCGATCGACTTCCTAGCACGCCGTATCGCCGCCTTCTGGCCAGTAATCTGGGCCAACTCATCCGCCGCCTCGTCCAATAGCTTCAAGTTCTGAATGGCCTCACCAACGCCTACGTTGACAACGATCTTTGAAAGCCGCGGGACCTCGTGCACGTTCTTGTAGCCAAACTCCTCTGTCAGCTTTGGCGCTACTTCCTCTTTGTAAAACGCTAGAAGCCTGCTCAACTCAACACCTCTATATCATCTCGCCACATTTCTTGCAGATCCTAACCTTGCGACCGTCAGATAGCGTCTTGTGCGCTATCCTCGTCGCCCTGTCGCAGTTTGTGCAGACCAACATCACGTTAGATATCCTCACCGGACCTTCCTTCTCAACAATCCCGCCCTTCTGATCAACACGCTTCGCCTTCGTAGAACGTCTTATGAAATTCACATTTTCTATTAAGATAGAGTTATGTTTATGAAGAACGTGAAGAACCCGACCACGCTTACCACGCTCGTCGCCTGCAATCACCAGCACCGTGTCATTCTTCTTGATGTGAAACTTCTTACGCCGCTCCTTAGCGAGGCCACGCTTGATCATACTACCTCCGCCGCAAGCGAAACAATCTTCATGAACCTCTTCTCACGAAGCTCTCTCGCCACTGGACCGAAAACACGGGTTCCAATGGGCTCATTTTGCTTATCTATCAAAACCGCCGCATTCCTGTCGAACCTAATATAGGACCCGTCCCTACGCCTGACCTCCTTGGCGCACCGAACTATCACAGCACGAACCTTCTCACCCTTTGCAACGTTTGAACCGGGGGCAGCCTCCTTCACGGATGCTACTACAACATCCGCTATCGAAGCCGTCCTCCGACCCGAAACACCCAATACCGATATACAAGATAACCTCTTGGCCCCCGAATTGTCGGCGACGTCGAGGGAAGTCATCATTCTGATCATTTCGCCTCACAGTCCTCAGACCAGAACCTCCTACTTAGCTCTCTCAACTATTTCAACCAACCGCCAATGCTTACGTTTCGACAGGGGCCTTGTCTCCATGATCTTGACGCGGTCCCCAATCCTACACTCGTTATGCTCATCATGAACCAAAAGCCGTTTCACACGTTTCACATACTTCTCGTAATGCGCATGCTTCCGCAGCTGCTCGATAACTACAACCGTCGTCTTGTCCGCTGCGAGCCTCGCCACAACCCCTGTTCTCGACTTCCGCCGTCCCCTATCTACCATCGCTGTCCCGTTCAGTTGCCTCTTTCTGTTCCCGAATCGTGATCACACGAGAGAGCTCTCGCCGAGCTGTCCTAAGCCGTAGCGGGTTCTGAATCTGCCCTGTCGCTTTCTGAAAACGTAGGTTGAACAGCTCCCGCCTCAAATCAGCCTCCATACCTTTGAGCTCCTCCGCACCTAACGCCCACAGCTGAGATTTACGAGTCATCAACTAGCCATCTCCCCATGACGTCCTAAATCAGAAGCTACCTTATGGCACACAAATCGTGTCTTGATCCCAATCTTGTGAGATGCCAGCCGAATCGCATCTCTTGCCAATTCCTCTGACACTCCCTCCATCTCATAGAGTATCTTCCCAGGCAAGACCCGCGCAACCCACTCCTTCGGCGCACCCTTGCCCTTGCCCATCCGCGTCTCCGCAGGCTTCTCCGTCGTAGGCTTATCAGGAAAAATGCGAATCCAGATCCTGCCGCCTCTCTTGATTCTACGCGTCATCGCGACCCTGGCAGCCTCGATCTGACGGGCAGTTATCCAGCCAGGCTCCAAGGCCTGAAGGCCATACTCGCCAAATGCCAACTTGTTCCCTCGAAAGGCCTTCCCCTTCATCCGACCACGTTGACGCTTACGATATTTAACCTTACGCGGCATTAACATCAGGAAGCCTCCCCCTTCTTAGATGACTTCCCCAGAACCTCGCCCTTGAACACCCACACCTTCACGCCTATCGCTCCATAAGTCGTCCGAGCAAGTGCATACCCATAGTCAATGTCAGCACGGAGAGTATGAAGAGGCAAACGACCCTCCAAATACCACTCCCGACGACTCATCTCCGCACCACCAAGCCGACCCGCACACGAAACCTTAATCCCCTCCACACCTGCACGAACCGCAGAAGCAATTGCCCGTTTCATCGCTCGCCTAAACGATGTGCGACGCAGCAACTGCGAAGCAATGTTCTCGGCGATAAGCCTCGCATCAGTGTCAGGATTATCAATACTCAATACCTCTATATGAACGCTCTTACCAACCTGTTTGACTAACATGTCCCGAAGCTTGGAGACCTCAGAACCCTTCCGACCAATAACCCTGCTCGGAAACGCCGTCTCTATGAATATCCGAATATCACTGTCCCGCTGACGCTCAATGCGAATCTTCGACACCGCCGCATTGGCAAGCTCCGCCCTGAGCATCCTCTTGATCGCAAGGTCCTCGTGAACATACTTGGCGTAGTCCTTCTTGGAATACCATTTTGAATCCCAATCCCGAGTTACCCCTACTCGAAGACCAATCGGATTAGCTTTCTGACCCAAGCCTGCTCTCCCTCTCTCTCACTAGCCTTTCCCTTCCGATCCTCTAGCCCTAACTCTCTCCGACTCGACCCCATCCTTGGCCTCCTCGAGGACTATCCGAACGTGCGACCTCCGATGACGTATCAAAAACACACGGCCACGCGCCCTAAAACTCACTCGCTTCTCCGTCGGCCCAGGCCCAACATCGACCCGCGACACAAAAAGCGAACTCGTGTCGCTTATATCAGGACTATTCCCTGCATTCGCAATCGCAGACCGCAACAACTTCAGCATGATCCGTGCTGTCCGACGAGGCGAAACCATCAGCAACCGCTCGGCCACCTCAGCCCTCCTATGACGGATCAGGTCCGCAACCGGCTTCATCTTCCGAAATGAGACTCGCTCGAACCTCAAAAGCGCACTAGCCTGTCCCACGCACGTGCCTCCGACCTACACTACTTCTTCATCTTCTTAGCACGGCCCGCTCGCTCAAGCTTGCCACCATGTCCACGAAATGTCCGCGTCGGTGAAAACTCACCCAACTTGTGTCCCACCATGTTCTCCGTCACAAAAACAGGAACAAACTTCCGACCGTTGTGAACCAAGAACGTAAGCCCCACAAAATCAGGCACCACCGTCGAACGCCTCGACCAAGTCTTTATGGGCCTTTTGGACTTCTCTTTCTGCTGCATCCTGACGTGTTTCATCAGGTGCTCATCCGCAAAAAAACCTTTCTTGAGCGATCTAGTCATTTAATAATCCGCACTACTTACGCTTACGAGCTTTTACTATGTATTTCGCTGATAACTTCTTCTTATTACGCGTCTTCATCCCCTTAGTTGGCTTGCCCCACGGACTCACCGGATGCCTGCCACCCGAACTCTTGCCCTCGCCCCCTCCGTGAGGGTGATCCACCGGGTTCATCGCCACACCCCGGACCTTGGGCCTCTTGCCGAGCCACCGTGAACGACCCGCTTTCCCATAGTGAATCGTTGAATGCTCGCTGTTGCCAACCTGCCCTATCGTTGCATAACAGTCAAGGTGAAAAAGCCTGACCTCACCCGAAGGTAACCTCACGTGGGCGTAATTGCCCTCCTTCGCCAGTAAGTCCGCCTCCGCACCAGCACTCCGAGCCACCTGCGCCCCCTTGCCCGGCTTTAACTCGACACAGTGAACCACTGTCCCAAGTGGAATGTTCCTCAATGGCAACGTATTCCCAGGCTTGATGTCCGACGAAGGCCCCGTCTCTATCCTGTCGCCTACCTTCAACTTGCTCGGAGCTATCATGTAACGCTTCGCCCCATCTGCATAGTACAGCATCGCCAAACGCGCCGTCCGATTAGGATCATACTCCACTCGCCTCACCGTCGCTGGAACACCCAACTGGTCCCGCCTCACAAAATCCACAACCCGGTATTTCCGCTTTGCGCCTCCCCCGCGGTGGCGAACCGTGATACGGCCCCGATTGTTTCGCCCGGCCTTTCTCTTCCGAATCTTCAGCAGCGACTTGACGCCAGGGCCCTTCTCGGTGAGAGAATCGAACGTCGAAACCGACATTCCCCTTTGCGCATTAGTCGTAGGCTTAATCCGTTTTATTGCCACAATTACACCAAAACCATATTAAACATCATATATTCTCAAAATACTCAACCCTGGCATCCCTCGGAAGACTAACCACAGCCTTCTTCCACGACGATGTCTTCCCAACATACCGACCCAGCCGCCGGGATTTGCTCTTCCGACGCATGATGTTCACCTTAATGACCCTTACCTTGAAAGCCGCCTCGGCAGCCCTCTTGATCTGTGGCTTCGTGGCGGACAACTCCACCCTCAAAACCACCTTGTTGTAGTCAGACTTCAGCCCGGTCGACTTCTCCGAGAGCACCGGATACCTCAAAATCTCGTATTCCCTAGACACCTTTCATCCTCGCTTGAAGAAGCTTCAGCGATTCCTCCGTCAGGAACAACCTGTCCGCCAAGAGTATGTCATAAACCGTTATCTGGTCAATGCACTTTACTAAAACAGACTTTATGCCCCCAGCATACGTTTTCCCTGGGTGGAACCTCAGGTTCCGAGCAGACTTCTCTATCACGCCGTCCATCTCTGGAAGGGCAATCAATACCCGGCCCACGCCTCCAAGCCCCACCAGCGTCGCCAAGAGAGCCTTCGTCTTGATCTCTTTCAGTCCAAAATCCCGCACAACAATGACCGCATCGGACGAAAACCGGTCAGACCATGCCATCCTAAAGGCCTGCCTCCGCAGGCTACGAGGCGGCTTGGTCTTGACCACGCGAGGCTTCGGCCCGAAGATCACGCCCCCTCCACTCCAGAGCGGTGATGTCCTCGTGCCAGCCCTGGCTCGACCCGTGCCCTTCTGGCGGAAAGGCTTTCTGCCCCCGCCGCGCACCTGCGCCCTCGTAAGAGAACTGGCCGTCTTCTTCATGTAATTATTGACCTGCGCACGCACAACCTCGTGTAAAACATGCGGCTTCGGGTCCACCTTGAAGTGCGACTCGTTCAGCTCCACCGAGCCGACTGTGTTGCCCTGAGCATCAAGAATTTTCGTTTCCACTCTACTTAAACCCACTACGTCCTGCGCTGGCTCGTCGATGCGACTTTCGACAGAAGCAAATACCGACCGCTGGCGCCCCCAGGGACCCCGCCTTTGACGAGCACCACATTCCTTTCCTTCATAACACTGACCACCTTGGCCCGGCTGAGCGTTACACGGTCGCCGCCCATTCTCCCAGGCAACTTCCTACCCTTGTAAACACGCGAGGGCGTGGCCGAACAACCTATGGAGCCAGGAATGCGACCAGAATGCGATCCGTGGCTCTTGGGGCCACCGCTGAAACCGTGCCGCTTGACTACCCCAGCGAAGCCTTTGCCCTTGCTTATCCCTGTTATTCTCACCAAGTCTCCAGCCTCGAACAGACCAACATCCAGCTTCTGGCCCACCTCATAACCACCCACATCATCAACCCTGAACTCACGCAGCAGGTCAACCGCGTCCAGACCAGCACGCTTCAAATGACCTCGCAGTGGTTTGGTCATCCGCTTGAACTTCTTCCGCGACTTAATCCCAACCTGAACAGCATTGTAGCCATCCGACCCCTTCTCGCTCTTAACCTGAACGACGCGACAGTCCTCTACCTGAAGCACCGAGACCGGCACAACATCCCCGTTCTCCAGAAAAATCTGGGTCATCCCGAGGCTCCTTGCGATCACACCAATATCTCTTGAGCTCACTACAACTTGACCTCTATCTCGACACCAGCCGGCAGGTGAAGATTCAAGTCCATGATCGTCTTCACCGTCCGCTGCGAAGGCTCTACTATCTCAATCAGCCTCTTGTGCGTTCTTATCTCAAACTGCTCCCGAGACTTCTTGTCAACGTGTGGAGAGCGAAGCACCGTGAAAATGCTACGCTCAGTCGGAAGAGGGATTGGCCCAAGCACGCGACCTCCGGCCTGCTTCACACTATCTGATATCCTGCGGCTCGTCTCATCCAACAACCGCTGGTCGAATCCTCGAAGCTTGACTCGTATCTTCTCAGTTTCCATACGTTCTCGATTTCCCATTTGAAACAGTCCAGAAGGAGAGTCCTCTAAACCAAGAGAAAGAACCGCCAATTATATTTTCCAAAACAGGTCTGTCAACACCAAACTTAGTCGATCCCGTAAAACAATTCCTTCCGCACCCACTCAACGACAACTCTTCACAACCTCCTGCTCAACCGAACGGGGGACCTGCTGATACCGATCGAACTGCATCGAGTAATTCCCTCGACCCTTCGTGAAAGACCGAAGCGCCGTGGCATACCCGAACATGTTTGCAAGCGGCACCTCCGCCTTCACAGTCTCTATATTCTTCCCAGAGGATATGCTCCACACCTTCCCCCGCCTAGCCTGAAGATTTCCGGTCACCTCACCAACCGACTCGGGAGGAAGCGTTATCTCAAGCTCAAAAATGGGCTCCAGAAGAACCGGTTCCGCCTCCTTTATCGCCTTCAAAAAAGCCTCCCGACCCGCAAGCATAAAAGCGATCTCCGAGGAATCTACCGGATGAAACGAGCCATCAACAAGCGCAACCTGCACGTCAATGACCGGGTACCCCGCGATCACTCCCTCCTGTGAGGCGCTCAGCACCCCCTTCTCAACCGACGGGATGATCTGCTTCGGGATGACCCCTCCAACGGTCCTGTCCTCAAACACGACCCCGGTTCCAGATTCGCCCGGCTGAACCTCAAGCCATACGTGACCATATTGGCCCCGGCCGCCAGTCTGCTTGACAATCTTGCCCTCTGCACGGGCCCTCTTAGTTATGGTTTCACGATAACTCACCCGAGGACGACCTATGTTCGCATCGACATTGTATTCACGAACCAACCGATTTAGAACTACATCGATGTGCAACTCGCCCATTCCGGAGATGATCGTCTCTCCTGTCTCAGAGTTGTGCTTGATCTTAAAAGTCGGGTCCTCCCGCGCAAGCGTCTTCAGCGAGCTCGAGAGCTTCTCCCTGTCCTTCATCGTCCTAGGCTCAACACTGACGGACACCACCGGCTCAGGGAAGACGATCTGTTCCAGAACAATCGGCGCATCCTGATCGCAAACGGTATCACCCGTGGAGAGATTCTTCGCGCCAACTATCGCCGTTATGTCCCCAGCATAGACGTGTGCCACGTCCTCGTACTTGTTGGCATGTATCTTCAGCAACCTCGAGACCCGCTCCCGGCGCCTCAACCTGGGATTGAACACGTAGGAACCCGCGGATAGCTTCCCAGAATACACTCGACAGAACGCAAGCGTCCCCATCTTCGGATCAGCTATTATCTTGAACACAAACCCGCAAAAAGGCTCCGAATCACTCGGCCGCCGCTCTATCTCGGCGCCTGTAACCGGGTCCAACCCCCTAGCAGGCGGCACATCAGACGGAGACGGTAAGTAGTCACAGATTGCGTTAAGCAGAAGCTGCACACCCTTGTTCTTGAACGCGGAACCACAGAGCACCGGCACGATCTTATTCTCAATAGTGCCGCGCCTAAGCAACAGACACATCTCGTCCTTGAAACTCGGCGCATCCCTGTAAAAACTGTCCAAAATAGAATCGTCAACCTCGCTCAACGCCTCCACGAGGCGCTCACGCGACTTCGCCACGCTTGCACTGAACTCCTCCGCGATAGGTTCCCTGCGAACCTTCGCACCAAAACTCATGTCGTCAAAAAACAGCGACTCCTCCTCAACGAGGTCTATTATGCCTGAAAACTCGCCCTCTGCTCCAATGGGAATCGCTATCGGCGCCGCTACGCAGCCAAAAATGCGCTCGATCTCCTCCAGCGAGCCAAAATAGTCCGCCCCAGTTCTGTCCATCTTGTTCACGAAAACCAACCGCGGGACGTGATACTTATCCGCCTGGCGCCAAACCGTCTCCGTCTGGGGCTGGACCTTGCCAACCGCGCAGATTATCACGACGACACCATCGAGAACTCTGAGACAGCGTTCAACCTCTGCCGTGAAATCAACGTGCCCGGGAGTGTCAATCACGTTGATCCTGCAATCCTTCCAAAAACACTGTGTTGCCGCAGAAGTTATCGTGATACCACGTTCCTGCTCGAGCTCCATCCAGTCCATGACCGTGTTGCCCGTATCGACCTCGCCAATCCGATGTGAAGTCCCAGTATAATACAAAATCCTCTCCGTAGTGGTCGTCTTGCCCGCATCAATGTGCGCCATCAGACCTATATTCCGAATCTTGTGAAGAGGATACTTTCTTGCCATCTTTCAAACTCAATATTGATAAAACCAACCGAAACGCTACGCAGGTGCAGCCTGCCAAAACGCCCTGATGTCCAGGCAGGTCAACCAGAAGCTACGAGCAAAACAGCCTCGCCATGCAGCTACCACCTGTAATGCACAAAGGCCTTATTCGCCTCCGCCATCTTCTGAATGTCCTCTCTGCGCTTTACAGCGCCTCCCCTATTTTGACTCGCATCCAGTATCTCCGCGGCCAGCCTCTCCTGCATCGTCTTCCCGTCTCGCTTCCTGGCGAAACTGGTCAACCACCGCACACTCAATGCTATCTGCCGGTGCTGCCTAACCTCTACCGGCACCTGATACGTTGCCCCACCAACTCTCCGCGACTTAACCTCCAAAAGCGGCTTAGTGTTCTCCATCGCCTTGGAGAAAACCTCGAGCGGGTCGCTCTTGGACTTGGTCTTGATGATCTCCAAGGCATCGTAAACGATGCGCTCCGCCAAACTCTTCTTGCCCGAACGCATGATGCAATCGACCAATTTCGTCACGAGTGCGTCCCCGTAAACTGGGTCCGGAGGGAGCACTCGCCGCTGTATCCTTCTTCGTCTCGCCATTCTGATCCTTCTCTCAGACTATAGCGCCAAACAAAACACTATGAGCTTCATCACCACAATCTAGATTACTTGGCAGAGCTCTTAGGCCGTCTCGCCCCATACTTGCTCCTGCCTCTTTTTCTGTTCTCAACTCCTGCCGCATCAAGCGTCCCCCTCACAACATGGTAGCGCACGCCCGGCAGGTCCCTAACTCTGCCCCCTCTTATCAAAACAACAGAATGCTCCTGCAAATTATGGCCCACCCCAGGAATATAGGCATTGGTCTCCAGCCCGTTCGTCAGGCGGACCCTGCATATCTTCCTCAGAGCAGAGTTCGGCTTCTTCGGCGTAACAACAGTTACACGAAGGCAGACCCCCCGCTTCTGTGGACAGCCCCCAAGCGCTGGGCTGCTGCTCTTCTTCCGAACAGACTTTCTGCCGTGTCTCACAAGCTGATTAAGAGTCGGCAATATCACCCTCCAGACTAAAATGGATTAACTTCACTAGCTTCCAAAAAGGCCACTTGCATCTTTGGTTATCTCCTTTCTCTCCTCCTTCATACCAACTAGCTCCGACATCTCCACATTCAGCCTAGGCTCCACATTGTGAACCGGGGCGCCTGTCCCAGCCGGAATCAGCCGGCCAACTATCACGTTCTCCTTCGGACCACGAAGATAATCGACACTACCCGCAATGCTTGCCCCCGCCAGCACCCGCGTTGTGTCCTGGAATGAGGCCGCAGATATGAAACTATCGGTGCTCAGAGAGGACTTCGTTATCCCCAAAAGCAGGGGCTTCGTCTTCGCAGGCGAGGCCGGTAGCCCTACCGCCGGCCGTGCACCTCGTTCCGCAAGTATCTTGTTCTCCGCCTCAAGCTCCTCTGGAGTGACCAGCTGATGATACCTGAACCTGCTGTCACCAATCCTGATTATCTTCAGATACTTCTGTATCCGACGATTCTCCTCAAGCTTCGCAACCTTGTCAACATGCTGCTCGGGAAGAAACCTAGTATCACCAGGGTCGATCACCACAGACCGCCGCAGCATCTGACGAATTATCAGCCCTATGTGCTTGTCGTTAATGGTGATCCCCTGCAGGCGGTAAACCTCTTGTATCTCGTTCACAAGAAACTTCTGAAGCTCCTCCTCGCCCAACGCCTCCAAAATGTCCTGTGGGTCTGGGGAACCCTCCATGAGCGGCTCGCCTGCCTCGACAACATCTCCCTCCAGAACGGTTATATGTTTGCCCCTAGGTATGAAATACTTCTCCTCCTCTCTCTCACACGTCGGAACCTTTTTCTTCTTTGCCTCAAGTTCCTCGCAGACAGCATTGAAGACCTCATCCTCCACATACGAACCAGGTGCAAGGCTCGAATCTCCTGCATCAACAACCTTCACTAAGTGGGACTGGACCAGAATCTCGAAAAAGCGCCTCGTGGTTTTGCCGTACTTGACACGGCCTTTGTTCCTCGCGATCACTGCCTTTTCCTTAGGCTTCCTCGCCTGGAATAACTCAACAACCCGCGGAAGACCCCCTGTAATATCCTTGGTCTTGCTCAACTCCTTATACAGCTTCGCCAACGGGTCCCCAGGCTCCACCTTGTCACCGTCCTCCGCAATGAGATGAGCACCCACAGGCAATTGATAATCCCCAACCACGTCGCCTGCCTCATTACGTATCAAGACTCTCGGCGAGAGTATCTTCTCCTCCTTCTTGGCTGAGCCCTTATCCGAAGCCCCCCTCTTCAGGTCTCTCAGCTCCTCACTTATTATTACACGAATCGGCATCCCGCTTATCGCGTGGAACTCCTCGCTCAGGGTAACCCCCGGCACAATATCGGCCAGCTCAACAACACCCTCCTGCTCGGTCATAATCACCTTCGCATACGGGTCCCACTCGATGATCGCATCACCCTTCGTAACCTTCCCACCGTCCTGGACCTTGATGTGTGCACCATGGTTAACGATGTGCCTGGCCAACGTTCGGGAACGTTTGTCCCGCTTGTCCAAGATCGAGACATGACCACCCCTTCTTGAGGTTACAACCCATTCACCATGCTTGTTCCTCACCGTCGTCAGGTCTGCGTCGTAGTGCAGTATCCCTGACTCCGAGGCCTCAATCATGTGCTCCTCGACCGTCGTGCTCGCCGTCCCACCTATGTGAAAAGTCCGCAGAGTAAGCTGAGTGCCCGGCTCACCAATCGACTGGGCCGCAATAATGCCCACTGCCTCGCCGACCTCCACCATCTTGCCCCGAGCGAGGTTACGCCCATAACACTTGACGCAGACCCCGCTCTTGGCCTCACACGTCAATACCGATCGGATGGCTACCTGCCTAATGCCCGCCTGCTCAATCTCCCGGGCCTTGACCTCGGTAATCTCCTCGTTGTAGTGAACGATCACCCGACCATCAGGGGCAACTACGTCCTCCAAAGCCACACGTCCAAGAATCCTCTCCCGCAACGGGGCGATCTCGGTCATACCCTCATAAAGGGCAGTCATTGTCAGACCTTTGATCGTCCCACAGTCCTCCTCTGTTACGATCACCTCTTGTGCAACATCAACTAGAATCCTCGTCAAATAGCCAGCGTTCGAGGTCTTAAGAGCCGTATCCGCCAGCCCCTTCCGACCACCGTGCGTGGAGATGAAATACTCCAGGACGCTCAATCCCTCCCGGAAGTTAGCCTTGATCGGCGCCTCGATGATCTCGCCCGAAGTCTTGCTCATGAGGCCTCTCATGCCAGCAAGCTGCAATATCTGCTCGGTGCTGCCTCTGGCCCCAGAATACATCATCATAAAAACCGGATTAAGCCCCTCCGTATCGCCAAAATCCACACCACCACTGTCCGCCTTCGACGCCTCCAGCGCCGAAATAACATTCTTGGAGACGAGATTCTTGGCCTTCGTCCAGATATCGACCGTCTTGTTGTGCCGCTCCCCATCGGTGATCCGCCCACGGTTAAAATCCGAGATCACCTGCCCCACTTTCTCGTCTGCCTCGTTCACGATCTCGTACTTCTCCTTGGGGACAGCAATGTCCTTGATCGAGATGGAGACACCCGAGAGCGTGCTGTACTTGAAACCCAGGTCCTTCAGCTTGTCCAGCACCTTTACTGTCTCTGCCAGCCCAAACAACATGTATATCTGGGTTATGTGCTTGGCAATGGAACGCTGCGTCATCACCTCGTTGATGAATGGGTAGCCCTTCGGCATCGCGGCGTTAAGTATGATGCGGCCCGGCGTAGATACAATCACGTTCCGGTACTTAAAGGTGTTAATCCCGCCGCAGTGAGGGCATCTCTTGACCTTTGTCTCCTTCTGGCGAACAAAACCACACTTCTCGCAGAGCCATGTTACGGCAGGTGTGAACTCCTCTCCCAGGCAAACAGGACACCTCCGGGGATGCGAGCTCGACTGAATCAGGTGTCCACAAGCGCTACACTTGAAGACAGGTACCCTAACCCTAATGGCATCCAACAGCGGAATGCCACCAACCGAGTGCACCGTTATCACATCATCCACGTCCGGAAACACCGCGCCGCTTGGAACCTCGTTACGAACCTTCGTCAAGTAAAAGGACCCCAGCACCATGTCCCTCGATGGAACAGCCAGCGGACGGCCGTTTGCAGGCGAGAGAATGTTGTTGCTGGCAAGCATCAAACAGAGTGACTCCGCCTGAGCCCTCACCGACAAAGGCACATGCACCGCCATCTGGTCGCCATCGAAATCAGCATTGAAAGCGGCGCAAACGAGGGCGGGCACCTCGATCGCCTTACCCTCGGTCAAAATAGGCTGAAAGGACTGAACGCCGAGCCGGTGCAGCGTAGGCGCCCGATTCAGCATGACGGTGTGTCTCCGAACTATCTCGTTGAGAATCCGCCAAACCTCAACATGCTCCGAATCCACCATCTTCCTCGCGCTCTTGATCGTGGCTGCCAACCCCTCCTGCTGGAGACGGTTATAGATAAATGGCTTGAACAGCTCCAGCGCCATCCTCTTGGGAAGCCCGCACTGATGAATACCGAGGTGAGGCCCGATCACAATCACTGAGCGGCCTGAGTAGTCGACCCGCTTGCCGAGTAGGTTCTGCCGAAACCTCCCCGGCGTCCCCTTCAGCATGTCCGTCAAAGACCGAACAGGACGGTTATGAGGTGCAACGACCGGCCTGGAACGACGAGTGTTGTCCAAAAGCGCATCAACTGCCTCCTGAAGCATCCGCTTTTCGTTGCGGACTATCACCTCCGGAGCCTTAAGCGCCAGCAGCTTCTTAAGACGGTTATTACGATTGAGCACCCTTCTATACAGATCGTTCAGGTCCGAAGTCGCAAATCGCCCACCATCGAGAGGCACAAGCGGCCTCAGGTCCGGCGGCAACACCGGAATAACGGTAAGAACCATCCATTCAGGTTTGTTCGCCGGCCGACCCGCGGTCCCAGAGTGGCGGAAGTCCTCCACTATTTTCAGCCGCTTGACAGCCTTCTTCGACGTCTGCACCGCTATCCTAACTGCCTTCCCCTCCGGCGGCGAGCCGCCCGCCTCCATGATGCGCTCCGAGACCTCCTCAAACTGAAGCTTGTCAACTACCTGATTGACCTCAAAATCACTGTCCTTGGGGTCCTTGACCTTAACCCTCGGCCGAAGTGATGCCCGCAACTGCTCGGCCAACTCGTCAAGGTCCAAAAGCTGAAGAAGCTCCCGAATCGCCTCGGCGCCCATCTGCACTCGTAGGCCAGGAACATCCCTCAAGTGCCGATACTCCTCCTCCGAAACAAGCTTGCCCCGCTTAAGACCAGATTCCCCGGGCTCGATCACCACGTAAGACTCATAGTAAATGACGCGCTCCAGCTGCTTGATCGTCATGTCCAGCAAGTACCCTATACGTGAAGGAGGCGCCTTGAAAAACCATATGTGCGCAACAGGACATGCCAATTCAATGTGCCCGAGCCGCTCCCGACGAACGATCGACCGGATGACCTCAACGTGACACTTCTCACACACAATCCCACGGTGCTTCATGCGCTTATATTTGCCGCAATTACACTCAAAGTCCTTCACCGGACCAAATATCCTGGCGCAGAACAGCCCGTCCTTCTCCGGCTTAAAAGTGCGATAAGTGATAGTCTCAGGTTTTTTCACCTCGCCATGGGACCTCTTCCGAATCCGCTCCGGAGACGCCAAACCTATCCTAATAGCGTCAAACGGCTTTGGTTCTCTGGGCTTGTCAAAAAGATCTATTGACCTGTCCAACATGTAACCTCCGGTCACCTTGTTATTTTGATCCCATCTTCAACCCGCTCAAACTCAAGAGATGCCCGAGAAAACCTCGGGCGACGCCGCGTCTCCAAGAGCTCTATGTCGAGCCCAAGACTCTGAAGCTCCTTGACCAGAACGTTGAATGATTCCGGCGTCCCCGGCCTTGCCAGGTCCTGTCCCTTCA
>QMNL01000002.1 GCA_003647755.1 Candidatus Coatesiibacteriota bacterium | reverse complement strand
GGCAGTCTCCGAGTCGACGGGCATTTACTCATTGGTAATCGCGTTGCTTCTAATTTTTGTCGTTGGTGGGTAGAGGTTCACGTTATTGCCGGTTGTTGGCCACGTTCATGGTTGGTCAGGGGCTTGCCAGGTTTTCTGACCGTGTCGGGCCCTTGTTGACGTGGGCAAGTTCGGAAATGCGAGATGAGCACGGTGAATAGGAATGGTTGAGCTGAACTTCACGATAGTCATTCAGGCTATCAATTTCATAATCTTGTTCCTCGTGTTGAGGAAGGTCTTCTGGAAGCCGTTGATGAGGCATCTTGACCGGCGCGATGCGCTGATCAGCGGCCGCAAGGAGGAGATCGAGAAGCTACGGGCCGAGTCGAGTCGCATGCGTGAGGAGTACTCTAGCCGCATAAGGGCCGCACGCAAGGAGGGTCTTGCGCTTCAGGAGAGGCTGATCAGAGAAGGTCGCTCCGAGCGACTCCGGCTGCTGTCTGAGGCGCTGGACAAGGCAGAGGCGATTGTTGCTACTGGTGAGAAGGAGCTTTTGAATGAGAAGCAGGCCGTGCTTGATGGGATCAAGGACGAGGAGATAGGGATGATGGCGGAGCAGATTGCGAGCCGGATTCTAGCGGTGCAGGAGAGTTGAGTCGCGAGATGGCAGGCAAGGGCAAGGATAGGCGTTCTCGGCGGCTATTGAGGCCTTCGATGATCGTTGTTTATATATTGGGCGCCTACCTGATCGTGAACTACGTTTTGAGGGTTGGGGGCCACGTATATCCTGAGACGATGAAGCTGGTGAACTTCGGGGTGTTCGTGTATCTGATATATCACTTTCTCAGGAAGCCCTTGCTCGATATGATCGACGCGAAGATTGCGGACGTTGACGAGCTGCTCAAGACCACAGAATCCCAGCTAGCGGAGGCCAGAAGCGAGCATGAGGAGGCCCAGCGTTTACTATCTGGTCTTGAGGCTGATATTGCGAAGATCGGTGCGCGATCCAGGGAGCTCGGTCAAGTTGAACGGGAGGCCTTGATAATGGATGGCAGGGAACGTGCAGCGAGCATCATAAGCCAGGCTAGTGTGGCCCTGAAGGGTCGGGAGAGGGAGATTCGGCGAGAGATAGTGAGGGAAGTGGCGCAACGCTGCGTGGATGTTGCTGGAGCAAAGATTTCCCAGAGGCTTACGCCCGATCTTCATTTGGCGCTGGTTAGGTCTCGCATCTCGGCGATAGGGAGGCGTTCGTGAATAAGGCCTCCTTGGCACAGCGTTATGCAAAGGCGTTGTGTGCTTTGGTCCCTAAGGATAAGCTGGACGACAGTCGCGAGGAGTTGCAGTCGTTTGGGAGGTTGTTGGGGGAGTCACACGAGTTTTACAACATGTTGAATAACGAGACTTTGGAGTTGGGCGTTCGGCAGAGGTTATTGGACGTCGTTCTGAAGAAGCTCGAGCCGCCGGAGGTTATCTTCAGGTTTTTCCACCTTTTGCTCCGCAATGGTCGGATGTCGCTGATAGGGGCGATCATTGAGCAATATGAGCACGAGATCGATCGTCGGCTGGGGCGGATGCGGGGTGAGCTGCTGGCTCCAATTGAGGTGCCGATAGAGGACGTTCAGGCGTTGGAGAAGAGATTGAAAGGTCTGTTGGGAGCGGACGTAATGCTGTCGCAGAGGCAGGACAAAACAGTTCTTGGAGGGTTCGTGGTTCGGATCGGGGATTGGCTTTTTGACGCTACAGTTGATGCGGAGTTGGCGAAGGCAAAAGAGTTGCTCAGGGGCGTTCTCGATTCTGGTCATGACGGGTCCCCTTTGGTTTTGCCTTCGAGAAGCTAACTGGAGGTAGGGTTATATGCGAATAAGGCCTGAGGAGATCAGCTCGATCATCAAGGAGCAGATCGACAGCTACAGCACCGAGGTTACGCTGGACGAAGTAGGCCGCGTTATCGAGGTGGGAGACGGCATCGCGCGGATATACGGTCTTGGCAATGTTATGGTAGGGGAGATGCTTGAGTTCCCGCACGACGTGATGGGTCTTGCCCTTAACCTTGAGGAGGGGAATGTTGGGGCCGTTCTTCTCGGCGCGGATGAGTTCATCAAGGAGGGCGACCTGGTTAAGCGGACGAAGCGGATTGCGGAGACCCCCGTGGGCGAGGAGGTAATTGGGCGAGTGGTCAACCCGCTGGGCCAACCGGTTGATGGCAAAGGTCCGATCGAGGCCAAGCAGTTTAGCCCGTTGGAGAGGATTGCGCCTGGCGTGGTGGACAGGATGCCGGTGAAGGAGCCTCTTCACACGGGGATTAAGCCGATCGACGCGATGATTCCCATCGGACGAGGCCAGCGTGAGCTGGTGATTGGCGATAGGCAGACGGGTAAGACGGCGCTGGTTGTTGACACGATTCTTAGCCAGAAAGGTGAGGATGTGATCTGCATCTACGTTGCCATCGGCCAGAAGCGCTCGACAGTTGCCCGTGTCGTCAAGACGTTCCAGGAGTACGACGCGATGGACTACACGGTGGTCGTTACAGCGAGCGCGAGCGAGCCGGCGACGCTTCAGTATATTGCACCCTATGCGGGCTGTGCGATCGGCGAGTTCTTCAGGGACAGCGGCAGGCACGCCCTGGTCGTCTATGACGATCTGTGGAAGCATGCCCAGGCCTACAGGCAGCTTTCCTTACTGTTGAGGCGCCCGCCCGGACGCGAAGCATTCCCGGGTGATGTCTTCTACCTGCACTCGCGACTCTTGGAGCGAGCGGCAAAGCTCAGCGAGAAACGGGGCGGCGGCTCCCTCACCGCCATTCCGATCATTGAGACACAGGCGGGCGACATATCGACCTACATCCCCACAAATGTCATCTCGATCACGGATGGCCAGATATTCCTTGAAACAGACCTCTTTTACTCAGGTGTCAGGCCGGCCATCAACGTGGGCGTCTCGGTCTCCAGAGTCGGCGGTAACGCCCAGGTGAAGGCCATGAAGCAGGTAGCCGGCACACTGCGACTCGACCTTGCGCAGTATCGCGAGGTAGCGGCATTTGCGCAGTTTGGCTCGGAGCTTGACAAGGCGACGCAGCGGCAGCTCAAGAGGGGCGAGCGGATGGTTGAGGTCCTCAAGCAAGACCAGTATGTGTCGCTGCCGACAGAGAAACAGGTCGTGATTATCTTTGCCGGGGTCAATGGCTTTCTTGACGATATCGAGGTCGAGGAGGTAAAGCGATTCGAGCGCGAGCTGTTCCGGTTCATGGATTCCGAGCATCCTGAGGTTCTTAAGAGCCTCAAGGAGAAAGAGGAGATAAGCGACGAGCTTGAGGCGGACTTAAAGAAGTCCATTGAGGAGTTTAAGTCTCAGTTCTTTCAATAATTAGGTTCTCAGTATGCCGACATTAAGAGAAGTTCGACGGCGCATTCTGAGCGTCAAGAACACACAGAAGTTGACGCGGGCGATGAAGATGGTCGCTTCGTCGAAGTTGCGTCGTGCGGAGAGGCTTCTGGTTCAGGCAAGGCCTTACTCGGAGAAGATGAAGGAGGTCGTAGCGAGCCTTGCGTTCAGGACCGGTGTGAAAGATAATCCGCTTCTCAGGCCCGGCGAGAGCGGCAAGGTGGAGCTAGTGGTGCTGACGGGGGACAAGGGGTTGTGTGGTGCATTTAACAGCAACGTCCTGCGGTTTGCGGTTTCATCAATCAAGGGCCAGGTGGACAACGAGGTCGAGCTGTTCCTTGTGGGGAAGAAGGGGCGGGATTTCTTCAGGAGGCGTCCTGAATACTCCATCTGCGATGAGTATGTGAACTTCTGGCGCACGTTCGGCCTGGGTGATGCCACCCATGTGTCCGAGAAGATTACCTCGGCGTTCATCAAGCGCTCCTATCGCGCTGTGTATTTAGTCTATAACGAGTTTAAGAGCGCACTGGTCCAACACGTTGTCCTGGAGCAGCTATTGCCCATCACGCCGATGCAGCTATCGGAGGCGCAGCCTGGGCCGGAGGCTGAGGCAGCCGACAGCGCCGACCCAAAAGAGCCTGAGCCTGTTCGGACAGATTACTTGTATGAGCCGTCGGCGGCGGCCTTGCTCGATGACCTTCTGCTGCAGCACATTGAGTTTCAGGTATATCGGGCGTTTCTGGAATCCCAGGCGAGCGAACAGGGTGCGCGGATGACGGCAATGGATGCCGCGACGGACAACGCGGACGAGATGATAAGGATTCTGACACTGCAATACCATCGGGCGCGGCAGGCCTCGATAACAAAGGAGCTCATAGAGATAGTCTCTGGGGCCGAGGCGCTTGCTGGGTGAGGAAGATATCGAGGAGTTTTTCGTATGGCAGATGGCAAAATTATCCAGGTACTCGGGCCAGTAATAGACGTTCGGTTTCCAACAGACCAGTTGCCGGCGATCTTCAACGCGTTGACGATCGAGCGCGAGGTCTCGGCTGATGTTGTAGAATATGGTTCTGGAGCGGAACACACTTTGGTCCTCGAGGTGGCTCAACATCTTGGCGAGGATATGGTTCGGTGTGTCTCGATGGGCCCAACAGAGGGACTCGTCCGGGGTATGACTGTGCACGATACAGGCGGCCCGATCACGGTGCCTGTTGGCCCGAAGACGCTGGGGCGTCTGATGAACGTGGTTGGGGAGCCGGTCGATGGTTTGGGACCGATCGATTCGGACAAGCGGTATTCAATTCACAGGTCTGCGCCTCTTTTCACGGAGCAGGAGACGAGGTCAGAGATGTTCGAGACGGGGATCAAGGTCATCGATCTTCTCGAGCCTTACTGCAAGGGTGGCAAGACGGGCCTCTTTGGGGGAGCGGGTGTTGGCAAGACCGTTCTAATTCAGGAGCTCATCCATAACATAGCGCTGGTTCATGGCGGATATTCGGTATTCTCAGGCGTTGGGGAGCGCACGAGGGAGGGTAACGACCTGTGGCTTGAGATGACGGAGTCCGGGGTCCTGGACAAGACCGCGCTGGTCTATGGCCAGATGACGGAGCCCCCTGGCGCAAGGCTCAGGGTCGGACTCTCCGGGTTGACGGTTGCAGAGTATTTCCGTGACGAGGAAGGTCAGGATGTCCTCCTGTTTATCGATAATATCTTCCGGTTCACCCAGGCGGGTTCAGAGGTCTCGGCGCTTCTGGGCCGTATGCCATCGGCAGTTGGTTATCAGCCAACGCTTGCCACCGAGATGGGCGAGCTGCAGGAGCGCATCACATCGACCAAAAAAGGCTCAATCACCTCCGTGCAGGCGATATATGTGCCTGCCGATGACTACACTGACCCTGCTCCGGCGACCGCTTTTGCCCACCTCGACGCGACGACCGCGCTGGACAGAAGGATCGTGGAGCTTGGCATCTACCCCGCTGTTGATCCCCTTGCCTCGACCTCGCGCATACTTGATCCGAGAGTCGTTGGCGAGGACCACTACAACACCGCCCGCGAGGTTCAGCTCATTCTGCAGCGCTACAAGGACCTCCAGGACATAATCGCCATCTTGGGCATTGATGAGCTTTCAGAGGAGGACAAGCTGATTGTTTCGCGGGCAAGAAAAATACAGCGGTTTCTCTCACAGCCCATGTTCGTTGCTGAGCAGTTTACGGGCTTGAAGGGCAAATATGTCAAGATCGCGGACACGATCAAGGGGTTCAAGGAGATCATGTCGGGCAAGCACGACGACCTGCCTGAGCAGGCGTTTTATATGGTGGGCACGATAGAAGAGGCGATTGAGAAAGGGAAGACTCTCTAGTGGAATCGAGCGCTGACGGACGGAAGGTCATTGGTGATGCGATGGGCGTTATAGGACGACAACTGGCCGGTGGGAGTAACTGGACTGTGTGGGACAAGGGAGTAGTGATTGGAGGAGAATAACAGCAAGTTATCGCTGACCCTAGTTACGCCAACGGCGCATCTTGTTTTCGAGCAAGTTGATGAGGTTAGGATACCGGGCTCGGAGGGCGATTTCGATGTGCTGTTCGAGCACACGCCTTTCCTGACGACGATCAGGCCGGGCGTTTTGTCCTACAGGGTTGGTAAACAGACCCATTATTTCGCAGTCAGTGCGGGGTTTGCCGAGGTCATCCCGACGAGGGTCATAGTCCTTGCCCGAACGGCAGAAAGCGCCTCGTCGGTCTCGGAGCGCCGTGCGAAAGATGCGCTTGAGAGAGCCCGAAACAGGCTTGAAAAGGCCGCTAAGGGCGATAGCGATATTGATGCCAAGCGTGCTGAGACTGCTCTTCTGAGGGCCACCGCAAGGCTTAGGGCAATTGCGCTCAGCTCGAAGAGGTGATAGAGATTCCGTTCGGCCCTCTGCCATTGATCTATCGCTTGGCAGAGCGCAGTTGCATGGAGCGCCCTCGGCCAGGCTAATAGCATCGGTTAGGGGATGACCGTTCCGGCTTCTGCCTATGAGGAGCAATTTAGGTATTTGACGCGCTAGTGGTAAGATGCGCCGGCGCAAACGAGGGTGTTAATCGTTTTGCTGGCGTGATTGGCTCGGTCGGAGAAAAGAGTAGAGGATGAGAATGAAAGGCAAGTTTGAGGAGATTCTAAGTAAGCTTTCCGAGGCCTTCGGTCCATCTGGCTTTGAGGATGAGGTCCGGAATATCATTAGGGATGAGCTGGGCTCGTTTTGCACGGTGAGCCACGATCTCATCGGTAACGTTATCTGCCGCAAGGCCGGGGCATCCGATTCGCCCAAGATAATGCTCGCTGCGCACATGGACGAGGTTGGGTTCATCGTTCAGTCCATTCGGGCCGATGGTTGTGCGAGCTTTGTTACGCTTGGCAGTTGGCGAGTGAGCGATCTGCCGGGCACTGTGGTAACGCTCATGTCCGATTCTGGTCCTGTCCGTGGCGTGATCGGCTCAGTGCCCGTTCATTTCACCAGACAGAAGCAGTCTGGCCCACCCTCAATGACCCTGGAGTCGCTGTTCGTTGATTTCGGTGCGAATGACAGGGAGGCCGCCGCTGGATTCGGCGTTAAGGTGGGCACGCCGTTTGTGCCGGAGACATCTTTTTCGCGGCTTGTGCCGGGCGAGCGATTTCTCGGCAAGGCGTGGGATGACCGGGCAGGCTGTGCCGTTATGGTTGAAACGCTTAAGAGACTGCGGGACGAAGATCATCCTAATACGGTGTTTGGCGTTGGGACTGTTCAGGAGGAGGTAGGCTCTAGGGGAGCCGTCGTCGCGGCGAGCCTCGTCAAGCCGGACATCAGCATCATTCTGGAAGGCTCACCCGCCAACGACACGGTGCAGGGCGAGGGCGCGGCGGACATAAGGGTTGGGGATGGCCCGCAGATACGTTTCTATGACCCCTCAATGCTTCCGAACCGGTCGCTGGTAGAGATGTTGGTCAAGACAGCAGAGACTCACGGCATCCCGCATCAGGTTGTCGTCCGCCGCACGGGCGGGACAGATGGCCGGCAGGTGCAGCTCGAGGGGGCGGGCGTCCCGTGTGTTGTTCTGAGCGTGGTGTGCAGGTATGCCCACTCGGCAGCCGGGCTGATCAGCGAAAAGGACTTCGAGAACACCGTGGAGCTGTTATACTGGTTTTTGAAGGAGTTCGATGAGGAGCGGCAGAGGGAAGTTACCTCGTTTTGATGGTTTTTCGAGGTTCGTTTTTGGAGGTTATGATGCATATCGAGCGCCTCGAGATAGCGGCCGCGATATGTGCGATTGTAGCGGTAGTGGGCTTCTCTAACGGTTTTGCGTCGATGATTCGGCCAGATAAGGTGCAGTTGGAGCGACTACCCAGCGGCCTCACTATTGCAGTGGCGGAGGACCATTCGGCGCCTGTGGTTGCTGTTAGGATCGTTGTTCGTGCGGGCTCGATTTATGAGCAGGAGTATTCGGGCAGCGGTATCTCGCACTTCGTCGAGCACGTTGAGAGTGATGGCACCTCGAGGATGACCAAGGGGCAGATCGACAAGCTCGCAGATGAGTTTGGAGGCCTGATCAACGCATACACCACCAGTGACCACACGTGCTACCACGCTGTTGCTCCGTCCCGCTATTTCGACAAAGTCCTGTTTCTCCTGTCGCATTGCTACACCGACGCAACCTTCCCGGAGAAGGAGGTTGATACGCAGCGTGGCATTATTGAGAGCGAGATAGCCAAGGACCTCGACGAGCCTATGCGCGTTTTGTGGCGACAGATGATGGTAACGATGTTTACGAGGCATCCCGTCCGCTACGCAACTATTGGCAGCAAGGAGCTTTTCTCGCAGCTTAAGCGGGACGATCTCGTCAGATACTATCGCCGGATGTACGTGCCGGAGAACACTATCGTGGTCGTCGTAGGCGACGTGAAGCAGTCCGAGGCGATCTCGAAGGTGAAGAAGGCCTTCGAAAACTTCTCGGCTCGTCCCCTTGCGCCGATTGTCCTTCCATCAGAGCCGCCCCAGATTCAAATGCGCAAGTCCGTTGTCGAGATGGACGTGAACCTCGCCTACCTGATGCTGGGTTATAGGACTGTCCCGCTTCAGCACCCCGATCTCTATGCGCTCGATGTGCTTGCGGCGATTCTTGGGAACGGGAGGAGTGCACGGCTGGTGCAGAGCATCAAGTATGAGCAGTGTTTGGTCCAGGACATAACGGTTACGTCGTGGACGCCGTCTTTTGGCGTGGGTGGATTCTTTATACGGGCGGCGCTTTCCGCAGAGAAGATCGACAAGACGATTGCCGCGGTGCACGAGCAGCTGGATGCGCTCAAGAAGGCTCCTGTGTCGGAGTCCGAGCTCAACAAGGCTAAGAAACTGATAAAAAGCGATTATCTACTTGGCGTTGAGACAATGGAGCAAAAGGCGAGGCTTTTGGCGTCGGACATCCTTGCTACCGGCGACGTAGGCTTCAGCTACGGCTATCTGGATAGGATCGCGGCCGTTTCCGCGGACCAGGTCATGGCTGTCGCCCAGAAGTATCTGAAGCAGGATAAACTCACTGTCGTTGCGGTTGTGCCCACGGGCAAGGGCGCGTCAGGAGCTAAGCCTGCGGGCAAGAAGATGGCAAAGAAACATCGCATCGAGAGCTCCACGCTTCCCAATGGGCTTCGGCTGCTGACTATGAAGGGTGAGACGACATCTACTATCTCGATCGACGCCTATTTTCTCGGTGGAACGAGATATGAGACGCCCCAGACCAATGGGGTGGCTAACCTGATGGCACAGCTTCTGCTCAGGGGCACGAAGTCGAGGACAGCGGACGAGCTGGCTCTTGCCATCGATGCCTTGGGTGGCAAGGTCTCCGCATCATCCGACATGAACACGTTCCACGTCTCACTCGAAGTTCTTCAGGACGACCTGGAGGCAGGGCTTGGGATTGTGGCAGACATCATTCTGCATCCCAGATTCGACGTGGAGGAGTTCAAGCGCCAGCAGAAGAACGCCCTGGCCATAATCAGGCGTCGGGCTGATTTCTGGTTCGTCAAGCCTCGTCAGGCGATGCTGTCCAATCTCTATCGCGCTCATCCATATAGGATGAGCAAGTATGGGACGTTGGAGAGTGTTGCGAAGCTTACCGTGGATGATGTCTGGGATTACTACGATTCCTATGTGAAACCTGATAACCTCGTCTTGGCGGTATTCGGTGAGACGAGCAGCGAGTATGCCAGCTCGCTCGTTAAGAAGTTCTTTGCCGAGTTTGCGGGCAGGACGATTCGGCCCGATATAGCGCTTGACCCGCCGCTTGCCAAGAACGTGGAGCTCACGGTGCCGACGGGGTGGAAACAGGCGGTCGTGTTTTACGGCTTCAGGTCCTGTGCGGTGTCGGACGATGATAAGTATGCCCTCGAGGTGCTGGACGCTGTTCTCTCCGGGGCGTATTCTCCTGGTGGAAGGCTGCACGCCAGGCTTCGGAATGCGAAGCTCGTCTATCTGGTGCACGCATACAACCGGCTCGGGGTGGACCCGGGCTGGTTCTCAGTTTACGCCTCGTGTCTGCCTAAGAATCTCAAGCGAGTGCAGAGAGCGATTGCGGAGGAGATAATCAGAATGGTGAAGGAGCCCGTTGGAGACGAGGAGCTCAGGATAGCGAAGGGGATGTGCATGGCAAACGAGCAAGTGCATCGCTTACAGACTTCGTCGCAGCAGGCTGTGGCAGCCTGCCTGGGAGAGCTTTACGGGCTTGGCTACGATTCGTTTCTCGAGTATGGGAAGAAGATCGATGCTGTTACGGCGGCGGATGTTCTATCGGTGGCTAGGAAGTAATTCACTCACCATGTTCAAGTAACGGGCATCCCGCGTGCTGATTTGCCGAAACATTAGAGCTTATGGTTTGCGTTCATGTATGGTTTAGATTCGCATCTTCTTCGCCTGTGATGAGTGTTTAGTGCAAGCAACTAACTGGAGGATTACTTTGTGACCGCAAGCAACGAGAACCTTGCTTCGATAATGTCGGCCTTCGAGAAGCTGCGCATACTGGTCGTCGGGGACCTCATGGCGGATAAGTATGTCTATGGGAACGCCGAGCGGCTATCGCCTGAGGCTGCGGTTCCAGTTGTCAAAGTCAAAAAGGAGGAGTATCGGCTTGGCGGGGCGGCGAACGTTGCACACAACGCCAAGCAGCTTGGCGCAACGGTCTTGTTGTGTGGCGTAGTGGGCTACGATGACGCGGCCCACATGTTTAGGAAGGCGGTTAGAGAAGCGGGCATAGAATCGGGTGGGATATTCCCATCCTCAGACCGCTCAACCACCCTTAAAGTCCGCGTAGTTGCTCTGCCATACAACCAGCAGATCGTGCGCTATGACTACGAGAGCAGGAGGCAACTGAGCGAGAACGAGACGCCAACGGTCAAGCGGTATATCGAGTCCAATATCGACCAAATAGATGCCATCCTGATCTCCGATTATGACAAGGGTATGCTTTTGGGCGACGCTCTGCCACGGTTCATTATTGACCTTGCCCGACACAAGAATGTCCCCACGATCGTCCACTCCAAGCAGCGGCGATTCAGGCTTTTTGCCAATGCCACGGCAATAATTCTCGGCTATTACGACGCACAGGACTTCGTCCACGTCGTTAGCGGGAACTTCTTCACCAGCATAGCTGCGATCTGCGAACAGCTCGTGAAGGCTCTTGAGTGCGACGCTGTCCTGGTGATGAGGGAGGACCAGGAGCTCGGGCTGTGCACCAGGGATGGTGTCCAGAAGACGTTTGAGGTCGGTGTTGAGAACAAGTTCAACCCGGCGGGAGCGCAGGATGCTGTCTGCAGCACGTTCGCACTTGCGCTGGCGGGAGGCGCAAGCCCTGAGAACGCAGCCATCCTGGCAAGCCGAGCGATGAAGGTCGTTCTCTCCAAGGAGGGGACTGCCACGATAACGATAGGGGAGCTGCACTAGCAACTCACGTGACCCGGATGGCCTCATTCAGGGGCCCAGGCTCAGGAATATGTGAGCGTGATGGTGTGCCGGCCCCGCGGCAACGCAACCTCTGTTAGCCCGTCCGGAAGCGAAGATGTTTCAGCCCGGTCGCCGTCAAGCCTCAACTCGCTGAGCTTCAGGTCGCCGTGACTCGAGGGTAGGTGCAGGCAAAGACCTTCGTCCTCGGTGTAGATTTCGATCTTCAGGATATTTCCCGCAAACGTTGATGATACCTCGCATCGCTCACGGCTCGCCCTGAAAGCATGAAGCTCCGCTAACGTGGTCGCCCACACCCGGTCTCGCTCCGCTGTTTTCAGCGCCTGATCGAAGAGATTCCGCAATCGTCCGCGCTTCGTGCACTCCCAGGGGTGGATAAGGATGACGAGTCCCGAGTGCCAGCTGTTGATGTTCAGCTCGATGAGAGATGCCATGAATGCTACGTCGGCCCCGGCCAGGTCGTCCTCGATCTCGTAGGGTACCTCGAGCAGTGAGATCGGTGCCCCGGCGGGGGACAGTGGTCTGTATCCGTAGCCCGTGGCGAAGATGTAGCCCTTCGCGGTGGAGATGGCGCCCTGAGACGAATCGGTATCCAGACCTGCACCCGCGAGGGTCGCGAACGTTGTGCCCGGGTGGGTGTCCCAACTGAGCCAGTGGATTCGGCTGGATGCTATTTGACGAGTGAGTAAGCGAGTTCTCAGAATATCAATAGCGTCTGCCGGTCGGGCATATCGGTTCACATGAATCCCTTTGCGGTCGAGATGTATGCGGAATCTGTTCCAGTGGAAGCCTATTTCGGCGCAAGCCGCCTCGAGGACCTCTCGCTGATAAGTTTCACGTCTGCAGTCGGGAAGCAGGAAGACCGTCTGGGCAACCCCGCGCTCGTTGGCCTCCTTGACAATGGCTGAAAGCTCCCTTGAGGCGTAATCCTCGTCGTGCGTCATTGCCAGAAATGCTCTCTTGCCGGCTGGAAGGCGTGAGACTGCCCCAAATGGATGCACTCTTGCGGCAGTGCGGAATATGGCGTCGGCGAGGACCTCTTGCAGAGGCGGTATGGGTTCGGGGCGGCGGAAGTCGGAGAGTCTCGGAATAAGATGTGCTGGTTTCGGCCAGCCCCAACCGTGTCGAATCGACGCAAACATCCGGGCCAGAAGTCCGCGAGGGTAAAAGCCCTGCTTGAGATGGACAAGGGCGGCTGCGAGATCGAAGAGAATGGCGACCAGGTGGCCGTTTCCCTGGGTGCCTTGGACGATGCAGGGACGCCCGCACGAGCTGGCCAGGATGTTCATAGCCTCGCTACTAGCACCCGGGCGGGGGCGCACTTCCGATAGGGTCCCATAGAATGGCCTCGCCGCCAGCCCTGCCCGGGTGAGGCGATCGGGCACCAGCTCCGGTGCGAGATGATCGAGCCAAATCGGGCCCTTGTTTATCTTTGCGACATCAACCTCGAGGACATCTGACACAAGGGCCGACATCCCCTCCGAGATGATCACCCCTCCCTGCCGCATGAACGCTAGGAGCTCCTCGGCCAGCCCGCGGTCGAGGTTGGCCGAGGCGCTCTTTGTGAGGACGAGAACGGCCGTGTTCTTAAAATCGTCGGAGGCGAGCTCAGATAGATCGATTATGCTGTGTGGGCCGACGGCAGCGGCGACGATATTCTCCCACTCGAAGGACCAGTCGCGCTTCAGTGGGTCTGGGTGGGTGCTGGCTTGGCGCACGGCATCAACAGAGACGAGTATCGTAACATCAGATTGGTGCCTACGTGTGGGGTAAACTGCCGGGGTGTGAATCGGGCGGGTGGCAAACCTGGGTGGCTTGAGGACCAGGAGAATGGCAAGGCCGAGGATGATGGCGGCCGCGGTGAGCGTTGAGGGGAGAAGCGGTGGCCGGAAGGGATTGGACGCGCGGAGGATCACGATCAGTCCGTAAGCTGCCGCAATGATGCAGACTGCGAGCGTGGCGTTGAGGATTCTCTTTACTGTTTGCACGCTCAGGTGTCTCTGGGGCGGGAGTGTTTGGACGAGAAGTCGCCCATTTTCAGGAACTTGAAGAGAAAGAGCCTGACCAGCTCCAGCAGGGTGATCGCGATGTTGAGAAGCTTGTCGCCCTTGGACTGGCCGGCCATGCGAGGCAGGTATTGGACGCGGACCTCGCGGAATCGGCAACCCAGGTGTTTCGCCTTGACGATCACCTCTGCATCGACGCCGATGTTCTTGGACTCGATCTGGAACCTCTGTATCATCGACTTGCGCATGAGCTTGACCCAGTTGACATCCCGCAGCGTAACGCCGAAGAGAACGGCCATCACGACTCGGAGAAGCAGTGTGTTCATTCTTCTGAAAAGCGGGTCGCCCCGGTCGGAACGATAGCCGACGATGATGTCCGCCTCGTCCATGTATGGGAGGTATTTCTGGATGTCCTGTGGATCGAACTGCCTGTCGGCTGGGATGATCATCACCCAGGGGTAGCGGGCATGTTTCAGGCCGGTCTGTTGGCCGCCTCCGTAGCCGACGTTGAAGGGATGGTGGATAACCCTGACCCGCTCGTTGGCGCCCGCAAGTCGCTCCGCTATCTCGCCCGTCCGGTCCCGGCTGCCGTCATTTATGATCAGCACCTCGTATTCCTCAAGGAACTCCTCTGCCGACTTGACAATGTCGTAAACCGCCTGCTCGAGGTTGAGCTCCTCGTTGAACGCGGGGACAATCAGCGAGACCTGCTTGCTGTGCAGCTCAGCTCTCCTTCGAAGTGCCAACCGGCTCAGACCGCCACAGGATTGCCCGACATCCTGATCGACTTCGTGATGGCGTCAATGACTCGCACGACATTTAGGCCCTCAACTCCGTCTGACAACGGTCTCTCTCTCTTTAGAACGCAGTTGATGAAATGAGCACACTCCGCCAGCAATGGCTCCTTGACCTCGACATTTGGGATGGTGATGTCGCCGCTTCTAAGAGATAGCTGGAAGTCGCCGTAACTGTCATAGGCGGGCTCTTTCATGACGCCCTTGTCGAACAGCTTGATCTTCTCCAGCGTGCTCACGTCGTCGAAAACCGCCATCTTCTTGCTACCTATAATCGTCGTCTCCCGCGTCTTGCGCGGGTAAAGCCAGCTGACGTGGACGTTCGCCGAGATGTCATCCGGGTATCGCATCGAGATAAAGGCCATGTCCTGAACCCCATCCGATAGGTAGGACGAGCCCGTCGCTGAGACCTCGAGCGGCTGCGCACCGACGAGGTACGAGATAGTAGATATATCATGCGGGGCAAGGTCCCAGACGGCGTTGACGTCTTTTCGGATCGGGCCGAGGTTCGTCCTGGTTGCGTGGATGTAGTATATCTTTCCCAAGACCCCGTCGCTCATGTAGCCTTTCAGGACGGAGACCGCCCTGTTGAACAGGAACACGTGCCCTACCATCAGGATGCGGCCCTTCTTGGCGGCCATCTCAACAAGCCTCTCGCACTCCTCGACGCTTGTCGCAAGAGGCTTCTCGACCAAGACGTCCTTGCCTGCCTCCAATGCATCACGCGCTATCTTGAAATGACTCACCGCTTCTGTGGCGATGCAGACCGCGTCAGTCTTATCGAGGAGCTTGCGGTAGTCAGTCGTGATGACAGCCCCCGGCAGCCGCCTGTGAAGTGACTCCAGCCTCTTGGAGGACAGGTCACATAGTCCCGCCAGCTTCACTTCCTCCAGTGTTCCGAAAGACCTCACATAGTTCTTGCCCCAACTACCACACCCAATAATCCCTAATCGAAGCAGCTCACTCATTCCCTGTCACGCCCTTTTCTTCTGCAAATACCGCTCCTGCTCGCTGAATATGCAGCCACAATACTGCTGCCTGTATAGACCCATCCGCCTCGACTCCGATATCCCCTCTTTCCAGCCGACACGAAAATCAAAATAGACGAACTCCACCCCATACTCATCCGCCAGTCGCGGGCCCAACTCCGCGATCTCATCATGCCTCTGGTACTTGCTGTATAGCAGCGTCGTCGTGAACCGCTCCAGGTGCCTCTCACTGCATACCCTTGCCGTCTCTCGCAACCGCATCTCGTAGCAGATAGGGCATCTCGGCTCCTTGCCAAACACCGCCGCCAAAAACTCGTCCAGACCATACCTGTCATCGATCAGGACATCCGCACCAGTCTCGAATCCAAACACCTTCATCGCATCCAAGCGCCGAGCAAACTCCGTGTAGGGATGAATGTTTGGATTATAGAAGAAACAAGTCGGCGAGTACCCCTCCTCGATAAGTTTCTTAAACGGATAGACCGTGCATGGAGCACAGCATGAATGCAGCAGGATCGGTTTTTTGTCGGCCATGTCAAAAGAGGAACTTTTGCCCAGGTTTGGCTGGCGGCACTGCTTTATCCACGTGGAAATAATCGAACGCCAGCTTCGTCGCCATCCTGCCCCGAGGCGTCCGTTTCAAAAAGCCGATCTGCATCAAAAACGGCTCATAGACGTCCTCTATCGTGTCCCTCTCCTCGCTAAGCGAGGCAGCGAGCGTCTCCACCCCGACCGGTCCGCCGCCAAACTTCTCGATGATCGTTCTCATGAAGCTCCTGTCCATCTTATCCAAGCCCATCTCGTCAACCTCGAGTAGATGTAGCGCCTCGCAGGCCACGCTCCTCGTTACAGTCTCTGCCTTGTTCACCTGGGCGAAGTCGCGAACTCGCTTCAACAGTCGATTCGCCACCCTCGGCGTGCCCCGGCACCGCTTGGCGATCTCAGCCGCCCCCTCGTCATCGACCTTGACACCCAGTATGCTCGCCGATCGCCGGACAATGCTCAAAAGCTCCGCCTCGCCATAGAAGTCGAGCCGCTCCCGAATCCCGAATCTATCGCGGAGTGCGGCAGAGATGAGGCCCGACCGGGTCGTCGCCCCAACCAGCGTGAACTTGGGCAGGTCGAGCCGTATAGTCCTCGCGCTCGGCCCCTGGCCGATAATGATGTCCAGGTGGAAGTCCTCGAGGGCAGGGTAAAAGAACTCCTCAACCACGCGATTGAGACGGTGTATTTCATCGATGAACAAAATGTCCTTTTCAGCAAGATTAGTCAGTATAGACGCAATATCGCCACTCCTCTCAAGGGCTGGCCCCGTTGTCGTTATCACCGAGACACCCATCTCCTTCGCCAGGATGTGCGCAAGCGTCGTCTTGCCCAGCCCCGGCGGGCCTGCAAGTAGGACATGGTCGAGCGCCTCGTCCCGCATTCTGGCTGCCTCGACACTCATCAGCAGCCGTTTCTTGATCTTTTCTTGACCCACGAAGGCCGCGAAGCTCTCAGGACGAATGCTCAGCTCTAAAAGCTGCTCATCCTCCTGCCGGCTCCCGTCAACAACCCGCGTTGGCACCTGTCCATTCTCCAATACAACCGTCCTTTCAGGCGCTCAATATAAGGTTGGCCTCGATACGTGTCAAATGAGGCGCCGACGCCAATAATCAGATGAATGGCAAGGCACATGGTGGGATGAACACGCTTTGCCGCTGCGCAGAGGCTATGAGTTGGGCAGGCATCGGTCTGTAGGTTACATCCGTTGGGTTACTTTGGAGTGCGGCGGCTTGACGCCGCTTTCATTTGCGGTGGCTTGACACCGCGCTCCAATAGACAGCTTCATCTCTTTTCGAAAGGCGATTGCTGTAGCGGTGCCTTCACAGGCTCGCGGTCAATACCAGCGGGTCTTCAGGAAGACCTTGATGGTGTGGAAGTATTCACGGATTGTGATGCTGTAAGGGAATATGCGGTGGCGGATGCAGTAGCCGCGCCATAGCTTGTCCAGGAGCGTGGATATGTGCTCAATGGGCAGCCGGACGAGAAAGCGTAGCAGCGGATAGAGGAAATGGAACTCAACGGCAAGCGCAAACAGCGTCCTTAGCCGCTCTATTTTGCGCTTGTCTGGGATGTTGAGCATCGAGCGGTCAAAAAACGAGGCGGGATAATCCTCCGCGTCTTGTTCGAGGTAACCATGCTTTTTAGCGTAATCGCATATCCACGTCTTGGGATAAGCCTGTAGGAGCGTTGCATAGGCGTAAGAAGGTCTGTGCTTCATGCTGAACCTCAGTGTGGCCAGGTCGATGTCCAGGGAGCTGCCCGGCGTGCCGAGGATATTCTGTGTAACGAGCTTGATGCCGCTCTTTTTTACTATTGCGCAGGCTCTGTCGAGCTCCTCAAAGGAGAGGTTACGTCTGAGTATGTCGTTACGGACATGGTCGTCTATACACTCAATGGCCATTTTTATGCTGATGCAGCCGGCATCGTGCAGGGCACCTGCGATCTCTTCAGTGACCAGATTCGCCCTGAAATGGCAGTGAAACGGAATGCCGACGCGGTCCTTATATTCTTTTGAGAACTCCAGCACCCAGTCTTGGGAGAGAATGAACGTGTCGTCCTGAAACAGGATTATCTCAGGCCTGTAGCGCTGCTTGAGCTCGAGCGCCTCTTGAATGACGTTTTCCACGCTGCGGGACCTGACGGCCTTGCCCTTGCCGGCATAGAGCTCTCGGTAGGCGTGGTTGAAGCAGTAGCTGCAATCGTATGGGCAGCCCCGGGTCGCTATCATGAACATGGTCTTGATCTAGTGTTTGCCGGCGTAGTGGCAGAATATCTCCCTGTCGGGGAATGGGATGGTGTCGAGGTCCTCGACAAGCGGGCGAACGGGATTTCTATGGATCGTCCCGTTGTCCTTGACCCAGAAGTTCGCAACATCCGTCGGGAGCTTGCCATCATCGAGCGCCTCGACAAACTCGGCAAGGGCGAGCTCGCCCTCGCCAAGGCAGACCGCATCGACGCCCGGCTGCTCGATCATCTCCGGGAAGAAAGTAGGGTGTGCGCCGCCGAAGACCGACAGTGCATTGTAGCGTTTCTTGAGCTCGAGATTGATGTCGAAGAACCGCTGCTCATAGCCGGTAGAGAGGCTGTAGCCAAGCAACTCTGGCTTGAACGCATCAACCACGTCGAAGAGGTCGCCCTGCGTGATCGCCACAAGCCGCGTCTGGTGTCCCGCACGTTTCAGGACGCTTGACAGGTAGGTTACGCCGAGTGGCTCCATGATGATGTCATGGATGATGAACATTATGCGCATTTATGCAGTTTCCTTCTGCTCGGCTCTGGCTCTTGGACCCAGTTCCAAGACCGCGAGCTCAGGAGCGCATCTGAACCTGAATGGCGCATATCGAACCATGCCGAGACCTTTTGTTATGAAAATGGACATGTCGCCAGCGTTGAACAGCCCTGCCGAAAATCTCCTGAAGACCCTGGACCGGGACACAAAGGCCCCAACGAGCGGAAGACGCATTTGCCCTCCGTGTGTGTGCCCCGCCAGAACGAGATCGACCTTTCTGTCAAGTATGTGAGACACCACGTCCGGCGAGTGCGTCAAAAGAAGAACCGTGTCGCTCGCAAGCACCCCCTCGAAGCTCGACTGAATGCAGTGCCGGCCGCTGATGAAATCGTCGATCCCTATGACAACAAGCCTCTCATCCCCTCGCTCGATAATGTGCTTTTGGTTGCGGAGAACGCGTGTTCCGGACCGGCTCAGGGCGGCAATGAGCTGAGGTGTATCGTTCTTCTGATTCACGATGTACTTCTCGAGAAATAGGTTGCTTAGTGGGTAGTGGTTATAGTCGTGGTTGCCCAGTATGGCCAGGATCCCGTTTCTTGGGCCGATGCGGGTTAGGGTCCGCATGACCTCCTCAAGGAGCGGCAGCCCCGTATCGGTCTCGATCATGTCCCCGGTTATGCAGATTAGGTCTATGTTCTCTCGGCCAAGCTCCTTGGCCGTCCGGTTTATTGCCTCGATGATCCTGGGGTTAGTGTTGTCCCGCAAGTGAAAATCGGACAGGTGCAGAACCTTGAAGCCCGCAAACCGTGAGTTGGGCTTGAGAATCTCAACCCGTGTTCGCGAGACCCTCGGCGAAAACGGCTCCACCCAATGGGCGTATGCCATGATCACGGCCCCGATTGCCACTACACTTCCAATCACAATTGCTATCATACATGTACCTCCGAGCGAACGAGGCTATGGGTTCGAGGTTGAAAGGTCAAGGTTAGAACGTGGGCTTGCAACTGGTTTGCCGCGGGGCGCGGTCCTGACCGTGGCCCTCAGGCGGCTCTTGACAAGAAGAAGGCAGCCGGGCAATCTCTTGTATGGATGTTGCTTTGAATTCGTCATTCAACTGAAGTGGAGGATAGGTTTATGTGGGCCTACTTATGGGAAGGTCTTGTCAATATCTGCTCAACCATAATCTACTGCATTCTGGGCTTCGCCATGCTTGGTGTTGGCTACAAGATATTTGAGTTCATTACGCCCTACGACTTCGACAGGCAGATTACCGAAGACAAGAACGTGCCGCTGGGCATTATCGCTGCCAGCGTCATCATCGCTGTTGCGCTGATAGTGATCTTTGTTCTTACTAAGTATGTTGCGCGAGTCTGGTAGGGGGTGTAGGCCGGCCTTTCCCACCGATTCGCTCATCTCAGAGTAGCTGCGCATGCCTATCGTGATGCGTTCGTAAGGCGGAGGCTTTGAATGCCAGCAGAGGGCGGAGAGAAGCAGAAGCCGGAGATGGCGTGGTCAACGTTGCCTTTCGTCGAAAGACCCTTGACCTCGGTTGGGGTTCTGTTGTTTCTCGCGATCATTTTGGCGGGCATTTACTACTGGTTTCACAGCTGTTACTGGGTAGCCCTCGCTGGTATAACGCTGTTTATGTCGCTGTCGGCCTACTTCGTTCCCACACGCTACGAACTCTACGATGACCACATAGTCGTCAAACGATTTCTGACCACGCAGAACAAGAAGTGGGTCGAGTTCAAGCGGCTCTATTCAGACAGAAATGGCGCATTTCTCTCACCATTTGACTCGCCGAACCGCCTTGAGAACTTCCGCGGCCTTTTCTTGAGAATCCCTCACAATAGAGTGGAGACCCTCCGCTTTCTCCAGCGCAAGGTCCCCTTGGGCAAAGCGGACGAAAGGGCGGAGGCAAGCACAGGTGATAAGGCGTCGTAGGCTGATGCCGCAGGACCGCTGTGCCAGCTCGTAAAAATGGTCTGCCGTGGGGTTGGTGCGCTGGATGCTGAGGCCGCTTTGCTTGAGACTGCATGGCACCGCTGTGTGTCTTACAATGTTCTCTTATTGCTTGAGTCGTCCAAGAAAGGTCGCTTGTGCGTGATGGGCTAACACAAATGGGTTGAGAAGGATGCCGGGAGAGATAGTCAACAAAGGACGCGTGGTCGAGCTCGAGGGGCCAATGGCAAGGGTTAGGACCGTGAGGTCCGAGGCGTGCGCCATGTGTGCCGCAAGGGGGATATGTCACCCGTTCGGGCAGAAGACGACCGAACTGCTCGTCAAGAACACGATTCAGGCGCGTCCGGGCCAGGAGGTTCAGCTTGTCATGAGGTCCTCGTCGCTCCTTACCGCATCATTCCTTCTGTATCTTGTGCCGCTTGGATTCGTCATCGGTTCAGCGGTTGGCGGGCGTTTCTTGGCCGATGCGACCGGCTGGTTTTCGCCGGACACAGGTCTGCTGGTGTGCGTTGCGTTGGGCCTTCTTATCTCTTTTTTCACCGTAAAGTTCTTAGCTCGGCGCCTCGAGAGATCAAAGAAGTTCGAGGTCCAAATGGCTCAGCTTGACGAAGCTGGCGGCCCCGGCGCTGGCTGACACCGTGGGAAGGCCCGTTCTGCATCCCAGTTTGCACCGGATTTCATCGGGCGAGGGGCTGTTCGGACTTGCAGCGCGGAGCAGGTGTGTAGCCTATTGGGCAAGATCAGCTAGCTCGGCCATGCCGTGATCGAGCTTGAGATGGCGGGCGAGGCTTGCCGGGTCTATAAGTGGCACAAGCTGGCCGTTGTCGAGTGTGGTCTCCGACAGGAGAGGCGCCGGTGGAGCTTCGTTTGAGCTCGGCTCGTGCCGGATCGAGATCGCCTGTCGCTTGTCGCCGAGGCCATCAACCAGCAGCGACAGGCGCGCAAAGCCGTGCCCCAATCTCACTACGGTTGCCCCTTCGGGCGCTTTCTCGGTGGCTGAGGCAACTATTGCTGGCCCGCCATTTGTGCCAGTGCGGAACCTGACGAAGGGCGACTGGCGCTCGCTGGTTAGGAACGGCTCAGGCCAGGGCGCATCTGAGCCTGCAACATCGAGGATGAGAGAGTGTGGAACGCCAAGAACCCGGTCCGCCACGTGAAGCTCACGGACGGTGATGTTGCTGGGGGATGTTGGGAATCTCAGCCGGCAAGACGTAAGAGCATCACCCTCAAACGTGGCATCTACCAAGCCGAAATTGGCCAGAAGTATCTTCTCAAGTTGCTGGAGGATGGCGTTCAAGGGGGAGTTGTGAAGCCGTGCTCTGCATTTCTTGCCTGTGATCAAGAGCGTTACCAGGTGGTCGGTCTCTTGGCCGGAGACAGTTATCTCGCCATTTCCGCTGGGGACGGTCTCCCCAGCCTTCGGCATGAAGCTCAAACAGAGATCGATGATTGGATCAGAGATACCGTCCAGCAGATCGGCATCAATCATGGCTTCCAGTGGTTCAACCCTCACCGAGTAGACATTACGTCGTTGTCTTGCGGTCTCCCTGATCGCTCTGGGGACCTCCTCGATCAGGTTGCTGAGGGGTTTTGACCGAAGCTCGCTCATCACGTCTCGCAGCCCTCCAACGTTGCGAATGAACTCGTGGAACATACCACCCATCCTGTCAGGCAGCTCGCGCCCGTTGTGCATCAGTCCCGCGATGATGTGGGCGAATTGTGAGACTTGCTCCACTCGTCCTGTCAGGTCCGCGATCGCGGCCTCAGAGACCTCGTGCCTGGGAGGCTCTGGAATCATCGGGCCGCCCCGGGTTCTTGTCTCCTCTGTCCATGAATCGTTGGGCGGGGCCGGACTGCGAGCAGCCTCGAATCGGTTGCATGACTTAAACTCTATCTCGCCGATCTCGTAGAACGTTGCAAGTATGTCCTCGAGGTCGTTGGGACTGTAGTCCGAGGCGATGAGGAACTTGAAGCGGAAGTAATACTTGTTGACGTCGTATTCCGTTATGTCAGGCACTTCCTCAAGGATGGGCAGGTTCAGCAGCACATCGCCAGCGACCTCCAGCATCCCGTAGAGGTCCAGCGGCTCGAGCCCTGTCTTGAGTATCCCTTCCGATGGCCTGATGGAGACGATGTAACACTTTTTGCCCCGCTCAACAGCGTCCAGAAGAAGCCTTCTTTCAAACGCAGAGGCCGACTCTAGGAACGCAGGGTCAAGATCAAGCTCCGCCTCGAGCGCATTCTGCTCGGGAGCATCCAGCCTGAGCTCGCGTGAGGCGAACGGCTCGAACAGCCCCCTTAACTTCTCGATGTGTGTCTCGATCTCGTCAACGCTCGTCTCGCCCCTGTCGGACTTCGTCACGAGCCCCGGGAGCATGGCGATGCTCCTCTGGATCGCATCGACAGATGCCTCATCGAGGTTCTCATCGCTCTTCAGTGCAGTTTCGAGCGACCACTCAAGCGCGTAGGCGAGCTTGGCGACGCCCTGCAGGCCAAACATCGTCCCCAAACCCTTCAGCTTCTGGATCGACCTCAACACGCCCTGCAAGGCTTGACGGTTGTCGGGGTCAGCCATGAACCGCCCAAGAGCGCCTAAGGCCCGGTCGATCGTTCTAAGCGAGTTCTCCTTGAATCGGTAAGCAAAATTGAACGTGCCGCGAGAGGCCTTCTCGGCTTGGCCCTCCGTCAAGTCCGTGTCCGGCGACACGCTGGAAACCTGCTTTGCGCAAACATCCTTGAGTGCGGGCAATTG
>QMNL01000001.1 GCA_003647755.1 Candidatus Coatesiibacteriota bacterium | reverse complement strand
GTGCTTTTCATCGAGGTTGCGACGATGCCGGGCAGTGGTCAGCTTCTTTTGACGGGCCATCTTGGGGAGGTGATGAAGGAATCGGCACAGGCGGCGAGAAGCTTTGCGCGCTCAAGGGCAGAGGAGTTTGGTCTTCCGGCAGACTTCCACTCCAAGATGGACATCCATATTCACGTTCCAGCGGGTGCGATTCCGAAAGATGGCCCATCAGCTGGTATAACGATCGCAGTTGCATTGATATCGGCTCTGAGCAAAAGACCGGTCAGGGCGAATGTTGCGATGACCGGCGAGATCACGCTACGTGGCAACATCTTGCCAATTGGCGGCTTGAAGGAGAAGATACTCGCTGCGCAGCGAGCTGGGATAACGGAGGTCCTACTTCCGGCGGAGAATCAGAAGGAGTTTTCGGAGGTTGAGGACAAGATCAAGGCGGGGCTCAAGTTTCATTTTGTGACCCACATTGAGGAAGCACTTAAAATAGCGTTTGCAGACAGCCCGAAGCCCCAGACCTCGAATTAGAGGCTGAGGATGCCTGCCGGTGCTCAAATGTTTGATTCTATTAACGCCTGAGTCGGGCTTCTGTTTTAGTATTTATTTGGTCGCATCAGCGAGAGAAGGAAGAGATGACCAGCGAGAACGATAGATTGATTGAGGCGATTGACAGGCTCAGGCGCAAGCGAAACGCCATAATCCTGGCCCACAATTACCAGCCAGCTGTCATTCAGGACATAGCCGACTTTCAGGGCGATTCGCTGGGCCTGTCGCGGAAGGCTGCCGAGAGCGACGCAGACGTCATAGTATTCTGCGGCGTAGATTTCATGGCGCAGACGGCGGCGGTCCTCGCTCCGGAGAAGCTTGTTCTCATCCCGGAGGAGCGGGCGTCATGCCCGATGGCGCACATGGCGACGGCGGCGGAGGTCCGGGACATGAAGGAGAAGCATCCGGGAAGCCTTGTTGTTACCTACGTGAACTCGACGGCCGAGGTGAAGGCCGAGAGCGATGTATGCTGCACGTCGGCAAACGCCGTGTCCGTTCTTAGGTCTCTGCCGAAGTCTAAACCGATCGTCTTCGTGCCCGACATGCACCTCGGCGAGTATGCAGGGAAGATGGCCGGCCGCGAGGTGATTCTATGGAAGGGGTTCTGCCCTGCGCACCATTACGTTAAGGCGGACGAGATTCGGGCTGCAAAGAAAAAACACCCTGATGCCCTGGTGATGACCCATCCCGAGTGCCCGCTGGACGTTGTCGAGCTCTCTGATGCGGCGCTCTCAACCGCGGGGATGCTGAAGTTCGCCAGGGAATCTGACGCGGATGAGTTCATCGTCACCACCGAGGTCGGCATGCTATATCCACTATCGAAGCAAAATCCCGGCAAGCGCTTCTATTGCCCGTCCGCAGCGCTTCTCTGCCCGAACATGAAGATGACCACGCTGCAATCGATCGTGCGCTCGCTTGAGAAGGACAGTTATCCCGTCCGGATCCCGCCGGACATCGCTGAGCGGGCCCGGCGCCCGATAGAGCGCATGCTCGCCGTGCCGAGGGACTAGTTGCTGGCGCACAGACGGGATGGTCTTTTGTTGACAAAGCAGTGTCGAATCTACTCAATACGCTGTGTCAATTTCCTGGAGAGCGGCTAGTGGCCAGGTCCGGGGCAAAGTCCAAAGGACCTATTGCCTGAGGAGCTGCATGCAGAAAGAAATGCGTTCTAGCTACGATCTTCTGTCAGCAGTAAACTTGATTCCTGCGCGAACAGGAGGTGAAAACGAGTGAGCACGCTGGAGAGAATCCCCTGGCGAAGAAATCCATCCGCTGTTGAGTTGGGCTTTGAGTTTTATCTTGAGATTCTGGAGACAAGGTTGGCTGGGGAGGAGGTTTCGTTAGTCCAGAAACTACTTGGCTACTTCCACGATAAGCTCGAAATTGACCTTCGGGAAACGCAGGCGAGAGGACTAATGCACAGCAGCGCCTCTGTTTTCATCGAATACGTGAAACAGGTGAGCGGTCTGGACTTCAATCCCTCAAGCGAGTATTGGTCTAGTAAAGGGTTAAAGGCCTTCCGACACTGGAAACAGCACTGGGCGGCGCTTAAGAGCCGGAAGGCGTCTGATGTTGGCGAGACGCCTTTCGAAACGGTGGGCGCGTCGCGGCGAACCCATGACCTGACCAGGAGGACCGTGACCATCAATAGGATAATACGTGACACCGCGCTAGCACGTTTCATGAAGGGGCTCTATGACTACCGGTGTCAGATATGTGGCTACACATTTGCTTTGCCTGGGGGCCTGGGCTACTGCGAGATGCACCACATCCGGCCGCTGGGTGCACCTCACAACGGAGATGATGTGGAGGGTAACCTCATTGCCCTATGCCCTCTGCACCACGCGATGTTCGACTATGGGGTTATAGGGCTGGCCCCTTCTGATTCCAGCCTTGTCAGCATTGACCCGAGCGTGGCTGGAATCGGAAAGCCTCTAATCCTGCAAAAGCATAAGATTGAAAAAACTTTCTTGGAGTATCACCTCCAAGTCATATTCGGAAGAGAGAATCCCGCCAGAGGCCTGGCCGAGCAAGCTCCCTAAGGTTCGTATCTCGCAGGCAGGGCAGTGTGGTCGCGCCGCAGATTGTCGAACTCTGACGTCCCATAAGTTTGTATTAGGCGCAACATAGGCTTGCCGGGACCTGGGCCCATCCGGCAGGATTTGGTCCGCACCGGAATCACAGTCAGCTGTCTTTTATCTGTGCGCGCAGAGCTACTTCACCAGCTTCAGCCGGGGGTTTGGTCGAAAGCGGCGCCCAACCTTCGCACAGGGCCGGCCATTGACCACGACGACGTCCGCCGTGTAGTCGAAGGACCCCCTGAGCAGCGAGCTACCCACGCCGTAAGCATCCACGGGGACGTTATTCGCCTCAAACCGTGCTATCTTCTCAGCCGTGAAGCCGCCGCTGACGACGATCTTGACGTAGCCAAATCCCTCGGTGTCCAACGCAGTTCTGACGTTCCGAACGAGGACCTCGTTGACCCCGGTCGGGTCAAAGTCGGACATCTGTGGCACGACCGACCGGTCCACCATCGTCCCCGCGGTGTCCAGCCGAACGCCCCACAGGCGCTTGCCGAGCGCCCTGGCCACCGCAAGCGACGTCCCGACTGAGTCGTTGTCGAAATCAACCAGCGAGATAACCCGCACGGGCTCGGGCATTAAGTCCGCGAACTTCCGTGTCGCCTTCACAGTATCGCCGTCGTACGCGGCGATGAGGCCGTGCGGGAGCGTGCCTATGCCCTCCTGATCAAACCACATGCCCTGTGCGTCTGTCGAGACAGCAGCAGCCCCTCCTATGTGCGCAGCATACCCATCGCCCGGTTGGTTCAAAAAATGATCAAACCGGGCAGAAAAAAAGAGCACCTGTTTGCCTCCGGCCGCCTCTACTGCCCGGCGTGTGTTCGTCGCTACCTTCGTCTGCCGAGCCAGGACGCCGAGATAAAGCGTCTCCAAGTGAGCAAACGAGGCGTAATCGCCCTCGATTGTCATCACGGTCTCGTAAGGCTTAGCCGATTCGCCGTCTTGAAGAGACATTATCTTGATGCTCTCCGGCTTGTCCGCACAACGCTTGATGATGCCGATCGCCTCGTCCGTGCCGCAGACGATAACGTCGTCTTTCTGGAAGATCTGCATCAGAACCTTCGGGTGGCGGCCATCTCTCTTCAGTATCTCGCGCGCCCGGACGAAGTATTTGTCCGTATAATGCCCAGCGCGGATGCTGTCCTCGGGTATGTTGAAAGTGCTGGGGTCGAGCCTCTTCTTGTTTGCCATTCGTTGTTACCCAGATGGCAAACCGGTCTCCTCTTTAAAACAGTTCAGGGCGTCGGAAAGAGTTGGATATATCTGGAAGATGCTTGAAAGCCGCGTGATCCTGAAGACATCCATCACCATGTCGTGCAGCCCAGAAAGCCTCAGGTCTCCGCCCCGGCTCTTGGCTGATTTCAATGTGGAGACCAGAACGCCCAACGCGCTGCTGTCAAGGTAGTTCACCTGTGAAAGGTCAGCCGCAATCTTCGGCTTTTCGCCTGATACAAGCATTTCAAGAGCCTCCCGAAGTTTACGGCTCCCAGGTTGCTCCACCCGTCCCGAGACCGTTACGATCTTCGTCCCATCCTGTTCGGAAACGTCTACTTGCACTGTGTCATTGCCTCAAACAATTCTGCCCTTGATTTTCTCATACCTTGATGATCGACCTCACGTCATAGCCCTTGAGCTTGCTGCGCCCGGCCAGGAAAGTCAGCTCTATCAAGAACCTGATTCCCACTACCTTGCCACCCAAGCGCTCTACCAACCGTGCAGTTGCGGCGAGGGTCCCACCGGTAGCCAACAGGTCATCGATCAGAACAAGCCTCATCCCCGGCCTCACGGCATCTCTGTGTATTTCCAGTGTATCGGTTCCATACTCTAGCGCGTAAGACTCAGAAACGGTCGCAGCGGGAAGCTTCCCCGGCTTGCGCACGATCAGAAGCCCACAGCCCAACTTGTAAGACGCCGCAGCGGCGAAGATGAAGCCCCGCGCCTCAACTCCAACGACCGCATCGACATCGTCGGGGGCTAGCCCCTCGACAGTTCTGTCAACTGCCTCCCTAAAGGCCTTACCGTCCGCCAGAATGGGGGTTATGTCTTTGAATACTATCCCTGGTTTGGGGAAATCGGGAACATCTCGCAACAACTCATTCAAATCCATAGTAACTTCCTAGGCATTATACGCACTCAACACCAAAAGGCCTGCGAGCTTTGCACCAGCAGACAGGATACAACACACTTGACTAAATATCGAACAGAATCGAAAACTCTTTATACTTTCCAGTGTAGGGCGCCTGCAACACCTGCATCGACTTGACACGGGCCCCAACCGGGCCTCGCCTGAGCAGCATGAGGAAACTATCCATCGCCTCCTGGTCCCCCTCGGCGTAAACCTGGACCCGCCCATCCCTAAGATTACGAACATATCCCTGAACTCCGCACTCCTGGGACTTCCTGTATGCATATTGCCGAAATCCAATGCCCTGAACAAAACCCTCAATATATATCTTTGCAGCTACTTTCGCCATTTGCGGCCTCCTGCTCCGTTGTCGCCCGCCAACCCAGGCTCACCTAACTTCACAACGAAACATATTAACAGCTCATCTCCTTGAGTCTCTCCCCAAGCTCCGAAACCTCATTGAGTTCCTCGACCGCTCCGGAGACGTGCCACTTAGTCCTCAGCGCAAACGCTTTCCTATTGAACTGGAGGGCGTAGGCAATCTCGGACAAGGTGCCATAACTGCCGTCAACCGCAACAACAACATCGCCGGCGAGCACGACGATCATGTTCCTTGCCAGACCAATCCCAGTCGGGATCACGATGTCAACATAGGGATTGGCGTCGTCCTTCTTTGCGCTTGGGATGATTCCTATCGTCGTCCCCCCAACAGATTTCGCTCCCCTGCACGCCTGCTCCATCACCCCGGTAAGCCCGCCGCACACCAAGACATGACCGTTCTCTGCGATCACCTTGCCAACCTCGAAGGCGATCAATCCAATCTCTTTTGAACATCGATGCCCACCAATCACACTTACTATCATAGCCGCTCCAAATAAGTTCCTGAAAAACGCTCCCGCGATTGCCCACTGTTGAATAGAAGGTCAGGATGTCTTTTACCACACATCTGTGCTTTGATGCAAAGAGCTGGGCCCACGAGAGTGCATGGACGAGTCGGTCGCCCGTGTGCTGGCCAGCTGAGCGGCCAGGGGGCAGGATGCGGGGAGAAGGCCGTGAACGCTGAGAGCATCGACCGACGAGGCACTACAGCTCGCCGAGGTGATAAAGCACGAGGGCAAGTGCGACGATCGGCGCCATCTCGGCTCGGAGTATGCGCCTACCCGCCATGACCGCGGTGAAGCCATGTTCAATGATGGTCTTTCGCTCGACTGGAGAGAGACCCGCCTCAGGGCCAATCAGCAGATAAACGACCTGACGTTCTGAAGGAGACGAGAGCAGACCCGGCAATACTTGGCGGGCCGACCTTGCTTTAGTGTCCGTCGTAAACAAGAGTCTCACGGCGTTGTCAATCGGCGTTTTGATAGCATGCATCAGCGGTGAGATCGGCTCTATGACAGGAAAATGCGCACGGCCACATTGAAGCGCCGACGATCTGGCAATCCGCCGCCATCTCTCGACCTTCCTGTTGAACTGTTTTTCGTCCCCGCGGAACTTCGACTTTTCGGAAACGATCGGAACGATTCCCGAAACACCCAGCTGAATTGCCCTGTCCACAACCTGTTCCATCTTGCCGCTTGAGAGGCAACATTGCATTAGGACGATCCTGCTACGGCATTCAGGACTCTGAGGCTGCATGATACTTAGCACCTCGCAGACAAGTGCGTCAGGACCGGACCGCTCTATTCGGAGAAGATAGTCGCTTCCGAGCCCGTCGCACCCAATCAGCCTGTCGCCGGGCTTGAGGCGAAGCACTGTCCTTACATGGTGCGCCTCGGGGCCGACGATCGCCGCTTTACCGCCGGCAACCATCGAGCGATCAACGAAGATCCGATGGAGTCTCATTCTTGTCAGGTCAGGCGGTCTGTAAGTTAGTAGTGCAAGGCGTGTCTGACCTGCACGTAGGCCCAATTAGACATAAGTGTATTCTCCCATTTGCCTGTATGATGGGATAATCGCGTAATGTAGTCAACGAGTCTCCCTGGCCCCAATAATCAGATTGATGCAGATGGTTGTAGCCCTTTGGAGTGCGGCGGCTTGACGCGACATCGGTCCTATGTCAATCATCGCTGCAGCAATCGCTTTCGGAAAGAGATGAAGCTGTCTATGTGGCAAGCCACCGCAAGTGAAAGCGGCGTCAAGCCGCCGCACTCCAAAGTCACCCAACGGGTGTAACTTACAGACCGATGCCTGCCTAACTCATTGCCTCTGCGCACCGGCAAAGCGTGTTCATCCCACCATCTGCCTTGCCATCAATCTGATTACTGCGGCTGGCGATTGGGCGCATGAAAACCAGGCCGAAAAGTGCATCTGGGTCCTTTGGTGTCAAGCCTTACAGGATAGTGGGGAAGCGGTCTTTCGCATGGCTTGATAGCAGGCAGAATGTTGACAAGTGGCTAAAGATTGCCGTAGTTTCGTTCGAGGGAAACAACAGGATCGATGGTGTCCATTGTTGTTTCTGGCTTTGCTGCATTTCAATCTTAAACTTACGGTCCGGCTGGTGATGATGGAGCAGGACAAAGAGTTACTGTTTTCGGTGGGAAGTGGCGCTCTGATGCGGGAATTTCTGGAGCGATCGCTGTCGTCCCGAGATCGCAGCGTGGTGAGTTTTGACAGCCTTCAGGAGGGTGCCCGGGCTGCTGCGAGAGAACCCGTTGATCTAGTTGTTTACAGCGTAGATGGTTTGAAAAGCCCACCTGACGATCGCTGCCTGGAGCCTTTGGCAGACAGGCTGATTCCCGTCATTGTTCTGAGCGCGATGAACGGGCTGGAGGACAGGACCAGTTGGTTGAGGCGAGGGGCTGTTGACTACGTTGTCAAGCCGTTTGAGATCGAGGACCTCTCGGCCAGGGTGGATGTCCAAATCCGGCGGATCAGAGTCTACCGGGACCTGCTGTCTGCCAATGAGAGACTGTCGCAAGAGGTCAAGAAGATGGAGCGGCTCGCCATCGTTGATGGATTGACGCGGCTTTACAACCACCGTTATTTTCAGGAGCGCTTGCGGGCGGAGTTCCGGCGAGCGAGGAGGTACATGTCGCCGTTGAGCCTGATCATGCTGGACATAGACGACTTCAAAGAAGTGAACGATTTGCACGGTCATCAGGTGGGCGACTTGGTGCTTTCCACTTTGTCGAGGGCTTTGAAGCAGGAGATGAGGGCATCTGACCTGCCGGCGAGATACGGTGGGGAGGAGATAGTGGTTATCCTTCCAGAGACGGACAGGGCGAGCGCCTGTGCGATTGCAGAGCGGCTTCGGAAGAAGATAGAAGGGCTGCGGTTCACAGGCCGTAACAATACGCCCTTCTCAATAACTGCGAGTTTTGGGGTTACATCCTTGGACAACAAAATGGGAAGCTCTGCGCAGCTCGTGGAGACAGCAGACGACAGCCTATACGTCGCTAAAGCCTCCGGGAAGAACCGGACATCGGCCTTTGAGCGGCAATCGGGCTGACTTGCAGAGGGATTTACGGGGAAAATGGTTCAGCCGGACATAGCTTTTCACCTGTCAAACAGGCTTTTGGACGAGGTCCTTGACGGTATTCTAATCCTGGACGAGGCTGGGCGAGTGGTGTTCGCGAACTCGTTTGCGAAGTCGAAGTTGTGGAATGGCGCGATCGATGTTTCGGAGCGGTCAATAGGAGAGTTGTTTCCGGTGCCGGCGGAGATGAGCTGGGATGAGGCCTGGCACCTTCTTCGCGAGGGGAGGGAGAGGGTCGAGTTGAACTTTCTCTCCCTGGAGCATCTGAACACAAAGGACATACTGTTCTTCGATGCGGTCCTTGTCCCTCGCCTCGGGATGGACGGGGGTCTGCAGGGGGCAGTTTGTCTTCTGCACTTTGCCTCTCCCGCGGAGAAGCTCACGATGGAGGTGGAGGCTGCGAAAGAGACCATAGAGAAGCAGCTTAAGCAGCTTGAGGACTTCACGGCGATCGGTGACGAGATCGTTGGCGAGACCGATCTGCAGCACGTTTTGAAGAAAGTTGCTGAGGCGATTCGTGCGCACTCTAATTTTCGGCGGGTGGTGGTTTCAAGGTTTTCTGACAAGCAGGGCAAACGTGAGATAGCGTGTTCAGGGGTTTCTCAGAAGGAGGAGAGTTTTCTTAGGTCGAAGGGGTGGTCTCCGAGGATTAACAAGGAGGTGTTTTGCGAGCGCTTCAGGATTGGCCATTGCTCTTATTACATCCCTCATAGTCTGGCCGACACAATTCCAATTTATGGTGTTGAGAGCAAGGTCCCAGTAAGCGAGATGAAGGACTGGCATCCTGACGACACTCTGCTAATACCGTTACGGGGGAGGGGCCGCAAGCTGATCGGGGTGATCTCGGTCGATGACCCGAGAGACGGAAGGGTGCCAACCGCTGATGCACTCAGGCCACTGGAGCTCTTCGCATCTCAGGCGGCCAGGGCGATAGAGGAGACTACTCTCAAACAGGAGTTGGTGGAGACAAAAGACAGTCTGAAGCATCTGATAAACAGCACCCCCGAAGCGATCATGGCAACTGATGCTCACGGCGTAATAACGTTTTACAGCGACGGGGCCGAGCGCATGTTTGGCTACCAGCCTCGGGAGATAGTGGGGAGGCGCCTCTCGGAGTTTTACTCCGACGATCCTGAGGAAGGGCGTGCAAGAGCCCGTAAGATAATGGATGAGCTGTTGAACAGCCCCACCGAGACCATAACCGGCAGAATACTGGAGTTTTCTAAGAAGGGTAGCGGGCGCGTGCCGATCACGATCTCGGCAGGGATACTTCGAGATGAGAAAGGTGATGTTATTGGGACAATTGGCGCTGCAAGGGACATAAGCGAGGACATAAGACTCCGCCAGCAGATCATGGAGAAAAACCGCAAGTTGGAGGCGAAGAACGCTGAGCTAGAGGAGTTCGTTTACGTTGCCTCACACGATCTTCAGGCCCCGCTGGTCTCCATTCAGGGGTTTGGGAGCAAGCTTGCACGGGAGTTCAAGGATGTGCTCGGGGAAAACGGGCTTCATTACTTGTCACGAATAAACGCCAATGTGTCGCGCATGTCCCTGCTACTGAAGAGCTTGCTGGACCTCTCGAGAGCAACCACCAAAACGCTCCAAAAGGACCCCTGTAACCTCTCGAGTCTATTGGATGATGTGCTTGGAGATTATTCGGATCAGGTGGCGGAGCTGAACGCTGAGATCAGGAGGCCTTCTGCGCTTCCAGTGGTGTCATGTGATGGGATTCAGATCGCCCAGGTCCTGTCGAATCTGATCAGCAATGCGCTGAGATACAGCACCGAGGAGAGGCGGCCAGTTGTCGAGATAGGCTGTGAAGATAACAACGCCGCTGATACTGTCTGCATCTATGTAAAGGACAATGGAATTGGCATTTCCGAGTCCGAGATTCCCGAGGTCTTCCGTCCATTCAAGCGACTTAGACACAAGGCAACTGACGGTATCGGGATTGGCCTGACTATTGCACAACGAATCATAGAACGGCATGGCGGCAGGATATGGGTGCAGCCCAGCCCTGACGGCGGGACTAAGTTCTCCTTCGAGCTTCCAAAATAAGGGTGTAAATACAAGTGCCTACTAAAGTGATAGAGCTGAGTTCTGGCGAGAACAAGAAAACACGGCTGATCGATCTGATCCTGATGATCGAGGACGAACAGGATCATGCGGAGCTCGTTATCGATGCGCTCAAGCAGGTCGGGAATATTCGGAAGGTTGTTCTGATAAAGGATGGCGATACGGCTCTGGATTATGTTTTCCGAAGGGGGCCTTTCCAGCAGAAGTCGCTTTCACCGAGGCCCGCACTCATTCTTCTGGACATCAACCTGCCAGGCAAAAACGGACTCGAAGTCCTAAGACTCATCAGAGCCGAGAAACGATTCTCGACCATTCCGATAATCATTCTGACCACGTCCAACAGCCTGCAGACCGTCAAGAAGACCGCGGACCTGGGAGCCAACGACTACGTAACCAAGCCAGCAGACTTCAACGAGTTCTTGACCCGGATAACGGGTCTGGGTAAGTACTGGTCAACAGTTAGCGAGTTGCCAATGCAAAAGGGGATTGGGCAATGAGTGATGAGTCAGAGGAAGTAATCCTCATAGTTGACGATGATATAGACCACAACGACCTTCAAAAAGATGCCATTTTAAGCTCATCCGATAGCTGCAGTGTGCTTCAGGCGTACGGTCCGGATGAATGCCTCGAGGCGGTTGGGAAATCGGAGTTGGACCTGATCGTGCTGGACTACACGCTTCCGGGAATGGACGGGCTTACATTGATGGGGCGAGTTCACGAGCTAAAGCCCGATATGCCTGTTCTCATGGTGACCGGACATGGGGACGAGAGCGTTGCGGTCGAGGCGATGAAACGAGGCGCTTATGACTATCTGGTGAAGACCCCAGACATGCAGTTCCTGGAGGCGCTTCCCTTGGTGGTCAAGAGGACTCTCCAGGAGCACCGTGTGCGCCTCGAGAGGGTGCAGCTCGAGGAGGAGGTGCGTCAGACAAAGGACTACCTGGAGAAGATCATCGAGAACGCGGGTGAGGCGATCCTGGTCTTGGATTCATCGGGCAATGTCCTGTCCATCAATCAGGCCGGTCTGGATATGTTTGGTGGTGAAGTCGATAGATTTCTGTCAAGCAGCATTTATGCTCTTACGAAGAGCGAGGACGACAGGAAGAATCTGGAACAGGCGCTCGATTCGGCGCACACAAAAGCGAATAGGATTGACCTTAAAATGGTCGGTCCGGCAGAGAAGATTCTGGATGTGTCTGTCTGCATATCTTGGATCGAGGTAGATGCAGAGGCTCGTGCGGTTCTGATAGTGCGAGACATGACAGAGCTGCTCGACATGCAGCGTCATCTTATCGAGAGGGAGAAGCTTGTTGCCATCGGAGAGCTAGTGGGCAGTGTGGCACACGAGCTCAACAACAAGTTGGGGCCGATACTTGGCTATGCGGAGTTGATGCAGCGGAGTATGAAGGATGAGAAAGCTAGGCAGCGTCTTCGGGTGATAGAGGATTCGGCGTTGAAGGCCAAGGGGATAATTGAGGCGTTGTTAGGATTTTCGAGGCACAGAAAGGCTTTACGGAGCTACTTTGATTTGAACAAAGTTCTTGAGGATACTCTCTCCCTGATGGAGTTTCAGTTGAAAAAAAACAAGGTCAAAGTCGATCTGCAGTTTGCTGAGGACCTGCCAGATGTGTTCGCTGACAGTGTTCAGGTTCAGCAAGTATTTGTCAATCTTCTGAAGAACGCCTATCAGGCGGTTCAGAACTTGGATGACAAGCGGATCTCGGTTAAGACAGCAAGGGACGGCAACTCACTTGTGTTCTCCGTTCGCGACAACGGTGTGGGGATTTCTGAGTTCAATCTCGACAGAGTGTTCAAGCCATTTTTCAGGACAGGGAAGTTTGGTGATGGGGCTGGTCTCGGCTTAAGCGTGGCGTATGGCATAGTCAAGGAACACAACGGTGATATTACTCTGAGAAGCGCTGAAAACGGTGGAACAGAGGTGGTCGTGCGGTTGCCGATGCAGAATGGCTCGGACCGCTCTTCTCAAAATGGAGCGCCGCGATGGGGATGATGACGGCCGGGAGCCATCACGCCAGAGAGATCAAGTCGGTGCTGAGCCGCCTATCAGAGCTCCCGACGCCGCCGGCGGCGTTATACAAAATGCTGGACGCTCTCTCAAACCCTAAGCTCTCAATGGCGAGAATCTCCAAGACGGTCATGGAGGACCCCGCCCTCTCCAGCAAGATGTTAAAGCTGGCCAATTCGCCTTACTACGGTTTTCAGAAGGAGGTCATGAGTGTTGAGCATGCGATGGTTCTTCTCGGGGTGGAGACGGTCAAGGCGCTTGCGCTCGGGGTGTCGATATTCAATACTTTCCACAATTCTACAGAGTTAAAAGGTGTTAACAAAGCAGGCCTCTGGACACATTTTTTGGCTGTGGGCCTCTGTGCACAGCTGATCGCCAAAGCAGCACGGATGACTGCCCCGGATGTTGCTTTCACGGCTGGCATCATCCACGACATTGGGAGACTCGCCCTGCTGAGGCTCTTTCCAGCAGACTCAGCAGCGGTAGTTGAGAGGCTCCAAAATGGAGAGCTCACGCTGATTGAGGCAGAGAAGGAGGCATTTGGTCTTGACCATCAGGAGGCTGGCGCATTTCTGGCAGACCATTGGAGCCTGCCAGAGGAACTACACGACTGCATCGCGCTTCATCACGACGAGGCAGCGCTCAAGAAGGGGCGAATCACCGGAGCGATTTACCTGGCGGACAAGATATGCAAGAGGCGTCAACTGGGTTGGACTGGGGAGGTAATAACCCCTGAACTGACTTCGGACGAGCTTGCGGCTCTGGGCCTCAGCTCGGGGCAGCTCGCAGAGGTTCATGAGCGCCTCACGGAAAAGGCGTCTTACATGCAGGAGTTTTTCAAGAGTATTTGGTAGGGTAGGGATGTTCTCGAGGAAGAACAGTTGATGGCGTAACGAAGTTATGAATAAGGTCATGAATCAAAAGAGCGAAGGCATCCAGTCTGACGATAATGCTGCGCTTGAGAGCGACATTCTCCGACTAGTGGAAGCGCTCGAGGGGATTGTGCGGCGCAGAGCATTTGATGAGGTGCTTCCCGAGTGTTCGACCCAGTTGGGGTCCCGGCTGAGGTCTGTCCTTTCGGATATGTCTGCGCTGCTGCGCGACCATTCGATCAAGATGATCGGCCTTGTCGAGGCGCTTGCTGGGGCGAACAGGCTTTATTCTGAGAAGATCGAGGAGCTATCGTCGATGCGGAAGGTCTCAGATGCTCTGAGTTCGACGTTGGACATAGGCGAGACGTCTAGGGTCGCCACGGAAGTGCTCGTAGAGGAAACAGGCGCCGAGAGATGCTACCTCTTTCTCGTTGACGAGCGCACCGGTATGCCCGTTCTTCGCGCCATGAAAAAAGGAAGGGAGAGTGCAGTAACGTTTTTCTCGGAAGACGCGCCGGAGATTGACCCCACGCTCCAGGATCTTGTTGTCCAGGCCGTGAAGACCTGCCAGCCAACGCTTTCCACTAGTGGGGAGGCGGGGGAACTTGGGCAAATCGTGTGTTTTCCTCTACTGACCTCTGGTAAATCAATCGGTGTTGCTGCCCTGATTGGTTCTGCTAGGAGCCGCGATCCGGCCGGTGCGGGGCGTGTCCTTGGGATACTTGCCAGCCAGATCTCAGCTGCCCTTGTTTACAGTCATCTTTATGCGAAGCTGGCAATGGCGCAGAAGGTCCAGACAATCGTTGAAACAGCAATAACCGTCAACCATCAGATCAACAATCCGCTGTCGGTCGTTCTCTCGAGCGTGGGCATTCTGAGACGCCAGATCGCCCAGAATGACCTGAGAGATTTAGAGGCAAGGCTTTCTGACATTGAGGACGCTGTATCGGACGTGCAGAATGCCACGCAGAAGCTCGCCTCGATTATCTCGCCAGTTGTTGAGGAGTATGCAAATGGGACGAAGATGATAAGTTTGACAGACTCTGACACCACTTCATCTCTTTCCCGTAAAGAATTTCTCGAAAAGTACAAGAAGCTTTTGGAACAGATGCGGAGGGACGCGGACGAGCGTTCCTGCTACGAGCCTTCCCGGACCGAGAGTATTGCGCAGGTTGGGACAATTCTTGGGCGCAGAATCGGCCTTTCTGACAGGGAATTAAATGAGCTGCGGATGCTTTGCCTGTGGCATGACGTCGGGGTCTCGGCGATCGACGACAAGATACTGCGCAAGCCCACAGATCTGGACAGTGAGGAGATGCGCAACATCAGGGAGCACCCCAAGATCAGCGAGCGGCTTCTTCAGCCGGTTCACGGAACGGGAGGCTTCGTGAAGCTTGTTCGGCACCACCATGAAGATGTAAACGGTGAGGGCTATCCGGATAGGCTCAGCGGCTCACAGCTGCCGCTTGCGGTGCGCATCCATCGCGTTGTGGAAGCATACGTTGCGATGCGGTCTGACCGGCCCTTTAGGCCAGCTCTTAGCCCCGAACAAGCACAGAACGAGTTGATGAAATATGCGGGTATTCAGTTTGACTCTGAGGTAGTTAAGGGATTTCTCGCTCTCCTGCAGGAACAGCCAGACCTTGACAGTTTGTGTTCACACAGGTTGTTGGGCAGCAAGAGTGTTGAGAAATAGTGCATTCCCGGCTCGGCCTTGGCTTGCCCTTGACCCAGAGAGGCACGCCTGTCCTAAATGAGAGCTTCGCCTGGCTTTCAGGTCTGCTATATTACGTTGGTCAAGAGAGGCTCCTTGCCTTGATGTCCGAGGGATAATATGTTTTTGGGCGTCAGCCTCAGCACGAGTTTGGCCAGCGGGGTATGTCAACGCTGAGGGACAGCTGGTAGGTGCTGGCCGAACGGGAAGATGGGTCATATAAGGAGCGTGGAGCACTTTGGTCAAACGACGTGAGTGAGGTGTTGGGTCCCAATTTGACAGGGCTGTTACGAGGCAGCGTCCAAGCTGGAACGAATATCTTTGAGCAGGCAACCAGTCGCCTGATAATGCTGATTCTCTTGCTGGGGCCGGTGTTCTTCAGTCTGTGGCCATTCTGGTCACTCAACTACGGCAAGGAGCTCCTGTTTGAGTTCCTCAGCGTCCTGCTGGTCTCATTCTTCATAGCGGGGTCAATCACAAGGGGCTCACTTCGCAGCGACCTCGCCTCTGTTGGGAAGCCCATCAGGGTCCCGCTGGTTCTGGTCCTGACGATCCTGGTGCTCGCTACTGTGCGAGGTGCTGCTCCTGTCGAGGCAAGGAGGACACTCTTCGACGTTGTCTTAGGTATTGCGTTCATGCTTGTGCTGGCCGATTCTTTCAGAAGAGGAACCTTGAGACCGAGGCAGGTTCTCCTCGTAGTTCTGGCTACGGGCATTGCGAATGCGGTTATGGTGCTCGCTCAGTCGATGGGCTGGGACCCCATCTTCGTCGTCCCGCTGGAGGACGTCGGACAGGTGATGGTGTCCGGACGGCGCAAGGTGATGGGTTTTCTGGGCAATCCTGTGTTCGTCTCCGAGTATATCTCTGTCTTGGTGCCGTTTGCATTGGCCTTATTGCTCATCGCTAGATCGAAGATCAACAAGATACTCTTGGGACTTGTGTTGGGCCTCTTCGTCTTGGCGGCCTTGCTGACGATGACCAGGGCACCTGCCATCTCAATAGTTGTAGGATTTGGCGTGTTCTTGCTCCTGCTGACGATCGTAACTGGTAGGCGGCCCCGGCTTCAAAAGGAGAAGCTAACCGCTAAGATCGTGTTTCTCATCGTCGCACTAATGTATGCCCTGATCTTCACTAACTACGCTGACGTCCTGGACCGTTACTCCGAACAGGGCAGCTTCGACAGAAGGCTCTCAATATGGTCAAATACGGAGGCAATGGTCCGGCAATCGCCCATCTTGGGCCACGGCCTGGGTTCCTTCAAGTACCTGTATCTGGACTTTCAGACGCAGGAGAATCTCAAGAAAATGCGAGCCGCACCGCCCCAGCAAATTAGGACATCGCCACGTGGCGGCCTTGTCCACGCTCATAACGAGTATTTACAGATCGCCGCGGAGACAGGTGCCATAGGGCTGTTTTCGTTCGTCTTTTTTCTCGTTTCTGTCTTTGGACTAGGGATCGTTACTTTGAGGAGGGCCCTGATTCGGGAGGTGGACGACAAAACGAGGGAGCAGTGCGTGATAGGCGTAGCTGCGCTGACTTGCATAGCAACCATCCTCACTAATGCGCTGACCGCATTTCCTTTCCATATCGCCCCTACGGCCACGGTTGGCTTGACAGCCACGGCGATGATAATGGGGCTTTCACTCAGGATGCGAGCCTCAGCTTCGCGCTTGGTAGAGCCAGCGCGGCATCGGAAGCCCTCTGGCCGGTCACTGCGAGTTGCCAGGCTCGTCGGGGTCGCTGCCGTTCTTGCGGCCGCGGTCTGGGTCTGCTTGGTGCCGGTGAGGGCTTTTATCGTGGATTATCAGGGCTATGTGGGGGACAGTCTGAGAAAAGCGGGCGCAACCGAGCGAGCTCTTGGCAGGTATATGTTTGCGAGCAGTCTGGACCCTGCCGATGGTCGGCTGCTTTACAAAATAGGGCTCTGCTTCTCAACTAGGGGGAAGTTCAAGCCCGCCCAGGTAGCGTATGATAGGGCTCGTCTTACATACAACGTCCCTGTTCTTTTGGTGTCGTCTGCGGAAAATGAATTGCGACTGGGGCATCCGTTCGATGCGATAGGCGGTTTTGAGAGAGCTTTTGCATATACCAGAATGGACCGTTACCGCCAGCGGATTGCAGACATATACTACGAGCTAGGCAAGGTGTATGCCCGGCAGGGCCGACTTGATTTAGCACTGGGGTGCCTGGAAGAGTCGCGAAGGCTCGTCAAGACGGAGCGCGTTCTGAAGCTGATCGCCGACGTTCAGGAGCAACGCGGGACGGACGCTGACGCAGTTCGGACGATGACCGAGATACTCAGGATGGACAGATTCGAGATCGAGACGGCATTCAAACTTGCAGAGCACTACGAGAAGCAGAATGACCTTCTGAGGGCCAGGAGGTACTTCAGGATTGTCTCGGAGCTCGATCCTAACTTCAGAGGAGTGAGAGGTCGCATCGCCTCGGTATCGCTTAAGCTCTCGCAAAGAGCCGACGTGCCACCGCTGGAGCGTTGCAAGGACCTGTACCTGACGGGGAAGCTTTATCTTGAATGTGGGCAGTATGAGAAGGCATCTAAGCTCTTTGAGAGTGTGACCCGGTTAAGCACAGATATGCCACAGGTTCACTACTTCCTGGGCATGTCCCTTGAGAAACGAGGCATGCTTGAACAGGCACAGAAGGAGTATCGATGCGCTTTCTCGCAGAACCAAAGTGACGCCAGGCCGCTCGCGAGATTGCTGGGTATCTTCACCGCTGCCAATGACCGGAAAGGAATGCGGTGGGTTGCCCAGGAGGTTGATGCGTTCAAACCACAGTACGACCTTGACAAGTCCTTTGCCCCGCTGGGCACAGCTCTGTTTATGCCGCCGAACGGTTCAAGCATTCCCCACGGGACACTTCGAGGAGTGTCGATCGATAAACTGTCTGTTTGGTGGGAGGACAGGGCAGCGCTGACAATCGTCTGGGACGCATTGCCCCTTACCGGCCCCGGACAGGAGACACTTCGCCTACTGCATGCGGATGAAGGCCAGATTTTGGTCCATGGGCGCCGATTCGTGTTGTGCAAAGAAGTGGAGAACGTTATTAGTGGCAGGGATGATTTCAGCATGAGCGAGGGCGCGCCGCAACTGGCGGGGCCTGGTCCTAAACCAAGTCCGTGGCCGGGACCGGAGGCTGTCTTTATGAGGACAAACGAGCGCGCCAGAAGAGCCGTCAGTTACTCTAAAAGGCTGCCTGTTGATCCTCACATGTCGTATATACTGTTTTACAGAGTGTGGGCCTCGGACACCGGCGCGTATGCTGGGAAGGAGTTCTACGATGAGAACGGGCGAAGGCTCTTCTTCAACAGATACCGACCAAACGAGCGTGAGTGCCATTGGGAATACTCCATCGACTACTTCACGCCACCTGAACGGGCGAGGCACATGACTGTCTTCCTCGCGCTGGAAGGTCCGTCAGCTGTTGCATGGTTTGACGAGATACTTCTAGCGCCTATTCCCGTGATCAGCGACATTGGAGTGCCCCAGGATACGTTCAGCGCCCCGCAGTAGCGCCAGCTCCCGCAGATTGATCGCCCGCAGTGCAACGATGCCGACCCCGAACAGCGCCAACCAGACGGCAGCGAAGACAGGTCGGTTACTCCCCAGGCCCAGAACGAGCGCGAGTCCTGCTGCCAACAAAGCTGAGGCGAGGGGACGCGCAAGGAATGCTCGAATTTTCCACTCGGAAAGATAACGACCTAAAAAATGAGCTATCAAACTGAACAAGACTAGTTCTGTAATAACTGTGGACCATGCCGCGCCGAGGTAACCCCACCGTGGAATCGCGATCCAATTCAGCGCGATGTTCAGCGCCGCTCCCAGCATAAAGCAGTGCGCAAGCCTCGTCTGCTTACCGATCGCGATCAACATGGTGCTCAGCACGAAATTGCAGAAGATAGGCACCGCAGTCCAGATCAGAATCGAGAGCGCCTCGCTCGATTCTGCGCCGAAGTCCCGACCGAAGAGGGCGATGATTCTGGGCGCTGCAAGTGCGATCACAACGGATACGGCGATGCCAAGCGTCAAGAGCAAGGCTAGCACCTGCTGCCCGACCCGGACGAGCGTTTTTCTGGATTCTTTGGCGAGCCGCGAGAAGACCGGCAGGACTATCAACATCAGGATCGAGGGGATCAGAGCTGCAACCTCGAAGACGCGGTAGGCGGCCGAATACCAACCCAGTTCAGTTTCTGACCGCATCCAGCCCAGCATGACTTGGTCTATCTTGAAATAGACGGCCGAGAAGAAGAGTGTGAGGGCAAGCGGAACCGCCTCTTTCAAGAGCGATTTGCACAGAGCTAGCTTAACTCTGAAGATAGGATTGCCGAATCTCCTGCTCACAATCCAAAGCGCCACGATGGCCGCTGCGCCGGTCGCCACCATGAAAGCCAGGCCGATCCCCTCCACACTCATTCCCGCCAGAACGAGAACTATCCCCAGCAGGACAGCCCCACCGCGCTGGATCACGTTTGTTATGGCATCAAGGTCGAGCCTTTGATCGACAACGAAGAAGGCGTTGAACATCTCCATGAACGACAGAAGAACGCTATAAGCCGCAAAGAGATACGCCTCGGTGTATCCAATGCGAGAGGTTGCCCCCGCGCCTCCCGAGGAGTGTAGCCATCCAATGACAATCCATAGTAGCCCGAACGTAATCCCCGAAAGAAACGACTTCATAATGATCGAGGCGCCGAGAAGCCGCGGCGCCTCGTCCCGCCTGGTTGCGACCTCCCTCAGCATCAGCGTAGAGAACCCGCAATCGGCAACGAGGCCCAGAATACTGGTCAGCACAAGTAGAAAGCTGTAACGGCCGAGGCCATCCGCGCCCAGCTTCCTGGCCACGAATACCACAAAGCCCAGGTTGACGAGCTTCTTGAACGCCTCAGTCCCCGTTCTGAGGGCTACGTTTCCGGCTAGCTTTCGCAATGTGGCCACAATTCCCTCCTCACCTGGCCTGGCCACAACCTGATGCGACAGCCAAGGCTCTCCTGCAGGCTGAACAGAATTGCACTGATGAGTCCATCAAGAACCGGACTCCGAATCTCTCCGATGACAGGCCAGTTCAAGACCTCGCCTACCTCCACTAAGCACTACCGTCTCAGCCGACCTCCACCTGTGCGTTGCACGTCAGGCAGACTAATCTCTCACGACCAACCGCAACAGCTTGCCAAAATATGGCCTGTTGAAAACCACGAGGGCTGCCCTTGTTATCAGCAGCCGAATAATGAACTTTGGAACGGGAGTGTTGAACAAGCTCAAAACGAAATTCAGGTAGGTCCGCCTTTTGTGGAAGAGCTGTTTACGATAGACCTGTTCCCGCCAGTCCGTGATTATGCCTGCCCGGGCGGCCTTCTCTCCGAGTTCCGTGCCAGGGAACAGCGTCAGGCAGAAGTATTGAATGAAATAGGGCCTCTTGAGCTTCAACAGAAGGCGAATCGTATCAATTACGTCCTCATCCGCCTCCATCGGGTTGTCAATGATAATGTCATACCGCGGAGGCAGTATCTTGTGAACATAGCTGGAAAACATCCCAGCGATTGCAACGATCTCCTTGTTCGTAAACGGCCTCCTATACATCTTCCTGATCCGCTCGCTGCCCGTTTGAATACCCATCTGCACGTATATCATTCCTGCGTCGACCATCGTTGACAGCTTCTTGGCTGTTATTCCAAATGGCGTTCCGAGCGAGAAGAATGGTAGGCCGATCTTCTCCTTGTAAACCGCACAGAAAGCCTCTATTTCCGACTCATCTGCATCAAAAAACGAATCGTCCGTAAGAACGATGATCTCCACGAACGGCAGGTTTTCCTGAACCCAAGACAGCTCCGCAATGATGTTGTCGATCGACCTGCGCCTGACAAAGGCTCTCCCTCCATACAGCTTGAGCAAAGCACGGTTGCAGCAATAGGCACATGCGTATTGACAGCCCCGGGTCATCATAGTGATGTAATACGGTTTCTTAGCCACCTTCTTGCCCGGCGCTGCAAGCATCAACTGCTCAAGCATTCTTAGGTCCAGCCTTCGAATGCTTCCATCCATCAGCACGTAGTCGTCATCAAGCGAGTAATCCGGAAACGGAATGTCGTCCAGGTCCGCTATGAGCGGTCTCACTGGATTACGAATGAACTCGCCATCCTTGATGCAGCAGATGTTGGGGATACCCGAAGCATCCCTGCCACTGGACAGAGCTTTGGCGATGTCAACCACTGCCCCCTCGCCCTCGCCGATGCAGACGTAATCGGCAAACTCAGCGCACTCCTTTGGCATCAGCGTCGCATGAATACCACCAACTACCACCGGGACACCGACCCTCTCCCGCACAAACCTGCAGAGCTGGGCAACACGGTCAAAATAATTCGTCATGAGCGAGACGCCCACAAAAAGCGCGTTATCACAGAGCTCGCCGATCTGCTCAAGAACATGCGGCGGATATAAGAATAAGCCGGGCGGAATATCACCCTTCTCCTCAGATATCTGGAGGAATATCTTCCTTGTGTGGAACCCCGCCTCATTGAGACAACTTGACAGGATCCTCGGCCCCATCGAGGAGATGTCCGAGTATGGCGATATGATAACTGCGCGCTTATCTATGGCAGACCTCTTCCTTTCCTGAGGAGTTTCCGCAATCGTGCCCGGGCCTGCTCAACTGAAGCGTTCTTCCTGCATCCCCGCAAGGGGATGAACGTGGGTAGCCGTAGGTGCAACCTACGGATCAGCGTCAAAGCAGGAAAGGGAAACAGCCCTGAAGGGGCTGAACATAGCCCTATGGAGGGGCAGTTCGACCCCTTCAGGGTCGCGAAGGATACCGACATCAACCAATTCCGTAGGTTGCACCTACGGCTACTATTGTAGTCCCCCTTCGGGGAACCGAAACGCAGCATAACGTCAATCCCAATTCCACTCTTATTTCACCCAAAACACCACCCCGAAGCCAACAACACATCGCAATCAAAAGATACGAAAACTCCTGTCTTCCTTTCCTGACTTGGCGCCAAACGAGTCAACATGCAAATCTATCCTGCCCCTGTGGGCTGGCTAGTTGCCCAACAATATCGCCACTGTCCTTCTGTAAGTCAACTTTGAATGTGCCAAGCGCATTTCGCGGGAACCTTACTCTTTCCAGAGTGTTCTGCAACGAGGTGTAAATGGGATTGGCAGTCCGAATGCTGACTTGTCGAGGGTATTTGAGGACATGCAAAGATGGCCAGTTATTGAGGCTGCCACATTTTCCAGGGCTAATATGATGGTAGCTGTTGCTTTTTGTGAATCGGACGTCTTGTATGCGGCGGCGCTTTGGCAAGTGTCCAAAGTTCTAGCGATAACAAATAACAAAAGAGGTGTGGAACGATGAAGATGGGGCTGGAACCACCCAGCTACAACGTGAAGTATCACATCAACGAGAGTCAAGAGGCGCTTCGCGACCTCGCGATGAAGCACACGCCTGCGATCGTCAAGACTGCCTATGGTAACCTTGACAAGATTACGCGTCTTAAGGCTCGCCAAGCCAACAAGACGTATATCATTGCTCCCGAGAGCGATGCGGACAAGTATTCGGGGAAGGTGATGAGCCGCGAGAAGGCCGAGAAGCTCATCGAGCATCAGAAGCGGTTCATCGAGAAGAGCGGCCATTTGCTTCAGGTCGATGGCTATCAGGGGCTTGGAAAGCATGCCATCCCTGTCCAGTGGCTTTACACGCTTGAGGCAACCAATTTGGCCGCGATGCAGCAGATTCTCTCGTTTCCGCGTTCTGAAGTGGAGACTGAGGAACAGATCAAACGGCCCCATCGGCCGTATTTCCGGGTCGTGATGACTCCTGGTTGCGACGCTCCCGGGATGGAGGGCAACCTAGTGATGCTCGTGGACCTCGAGAACTGGATCACTTATGTGATCGGGTCTGACTATTTTGGCGAGAGCAAGAAGGGAATGCTGAGGATGCTCAACCACTACGTCTATCTTCAAGGCGGTCTGGTGATGCACGCCGGCTGCAAGGAGATATCCGTGGGCGGCAAGCGCATTGCGATGGGCATCTTAGGCCTTTCAGGGACAGGCAAGACCACAACGACATTCAGTAAACAGGGCGAGCTGACCAGACCGATCCAGGACGATATGATCGCTATCTGGCCAGAAGGCGAGGTCTCGATAACGGAGAACGGCTGTTTCGCTAAGACGTGGGACCTCAAGGAAGAGGCTGAGCCGACTATCTATCACGGGACGGTCGATCCGTCCGCGTGGATTGAGAACGTTTACTTCAACGAGGATGGAACGTTCGATTTCGCGAAGTTTGCTCTTGCGCCAGAGGACGTGAAACGGCTCAAGAAGATACTGATCGATACGGGCGCTCCGGAAGAAAACGTCGAGAAGTACATCAACGGCGAGGTTAAGTATGATGACGTCGTTGACGAGAACGGCATCCCGGAAGATGGCTGGGACTTCGTTGTTTGGACACAGAACGGACGGTCGATAATCCCTATGCACGCCATCGATAATGCGGCGGATATGACTGATCTCCCGCCTCTTCGCTCCCTAGGGATACTGAACAGGGACGAGGGGAAAGACGCTGCTATGCCGGGGATCGTGCGTTTCACCTCGCCGCTGCGCGCTGCCGCCTACTTCATGCTCGGTGAGACGTCCAAGACATCGGCGGCGGGGAAGGAAAGAGGCAAGACTCGCTCTCCGTTCACGCAGCCTTTCTTCCCACTTGCCTTTGGGCTGATGCCGGCTCGTTTCAGCGAGCTGGTCAAGAAGTTGCCCGGGCTTACCACTTGGCTGATGAACACGGGATATGTCGGTGGCGATGAGAAAGACCGTCAGGCCGGTAAGGCCCTCAAAGTCATGATCAGGCACTCATCGGCAATGCTTGAGGCGATGGTCCGGGATGAGATCAAGTGGAAGATCGATCCCGACTTCGGGTACGAGATTGTCGATGTCGATGCGCCTGAGAACGCGAAGCTCCTCGAGAAGGTTCCGGCGGAGATACTTAACCCGAAACTCTTCTACGAGAAGAATGGGCGCCTCGATGAGTACAACGCCTGGGTCAAGAAAATGAAGGCAGACAGGGTGGAGTTTCTGAGGAAATATAACGTGCCTCAGGAGATCCAAGACCAGCTGTAGGGCGATAGATTCAGGTATGACTTCCAGCAGAGGGCGGGCGCTCACGGGGGCGCCTGCCCTTTTTGCTTTGCGGGTTAGGGCCATGGTTCGAGTAACTTGGTTTGGATGTTTCTCAGGGAGCGCTGTGTTGGCAGATTCTGCAAGTTTGACGTTGACTTTGCACGGGCACACAAATACATTCACAAGTTGGCTATTATGACATCAGGGAGATCCCACAAGTTGATTGATGAACACGCTATCTGCTCTTTCTGTGGCAGAAGCAGGAACCAGGTAAGAAGCCTGGTTGGCGGGCAATCTGTCTATATCTGCGACGAATGCGTCCGGGCTTGCAGCGAGATTCTACGGCGAGAGGAATCTCTGAGCGGGACGCTTCCCGGACTTCAGACGCTGCCCAAGCCCATTGAGATAAAAAAGCAGATCGATGAATATGTCATCGGGCAAGAGAAGCCTAAGAAGATACTGTCGGTGGCGGTCTATAATCACTACAAGCGGATTAACTCCAATGCCGGCGCATCTGATGTGGACCTAACTAAGAGCAACATCCTGCTGATTGGGCCAACTGGGGTAGGAAAGACGTTGCTGGCTGAGACGCTGGCCAGGATCCTCAAGGTCCCGTTCGCCATCGCCGACGCGACGACGCTTACCGAGGCGGGCTACGTGGGCGACGACGTTGAGAGCCTACTGCTGAAGCTCATCCAGAATGCGGATTTCAACATTAAGGCTGCGGAGCGTGGCATCGTATATATCGACGAGATAGACAAGATCGCGAGGAAATCAGAGAACGTCTCGATCACGAGGGATGTTTCGGGCGAGGGGGTGCAACAGGCGCTGTTGAAGATCGTTGAGGGCACTGTGGCCGGGGTGCCGCCTCAGGGCGGACGGAAGCATCCGCATCAGGAGACGCTGAGCATAAACACACGCGACATTCTGTTCGTCTTTGGCGGTGCGTTCAACGACCTAGAGAAGATTGTTGCAAGACGTGTGCGAAAGAAGCAGATGGGGTTTGGCGGTAATGTGCATGCGAACCAAGAAATGAACCCATACGAGTTGTTGTCGCAGGTTGAGCCTCGGGATTTGGTCAAGTATGGGCTCATTCCTGAGCTTGTTGGGCGGATGCCGGTCGTAGCCGTCTTGCACGAGCTGGAGGAGGATGCACTTGTCCGGATACTGGAGGAGCCCAAGAACTCTCTTGTCAGGCAATATCAGCGGCTGTTTCAGATGGATGGTGTCAGCCTCCGTTTCACCGACAGTGCGTTGCGTGAGATAGCCAGGGAGGCAATGAAGCGCAAGACGGGGGCGCGGGGGCTTCGCGCGATCCTTGAGTCGATCATGTTGGACGTGATGTATGAACTGCCTTCCAGAAAGCGTGTAACTGAGTGTGTCATCACTCGAGGGGTCATATCCCAACATCGCAAGCCAACCCTTTTGAGAAGCAAGGCGGGCTAGTGCGCACTTCGTTCAGAGATGCACAGCCACGTCAGGCCTTCGGGGTGCTGTCATGACGATGAAGAGCATGACGGGTTACGGCCAGGGAAGTAGCACTATTGACAGTGCGGAGATAAGAGTCGAGATTCGCTCAGTCAATTATCGCTTTCTTGATGTCTCGGTGCGAACACCTCCGGGGTTCATGAAGTATGAACAGAGGATTCGGGACCTTGTCTCGGAACGTGTGAGGCGTGGCAAGATTGATGTCTTCGTCTCGGCCCCGGCGAGCTTGACGGGCACGACAAGGGTCTCTGTTGACGAGGGTCTAGTGGAGGATTTTGTGAGGACGTTGAGGCATCTTGCCAAGAAGCACGGGCTTTCTGGCGACATTCGGGTGGAGGCGCTCGCCAACTTCAGGCCGGCGTTTTCTGTGGAGACGACTCCGGACACAGCGGAGCTCTGGGAGCCAATCAAGGACTGCATCATACAGTCCCTGGACCAGTTGGTCGAGATGCGGAATAAAGAGGGCTCAAGTCTTGAGGCCAAAATTATCGAGCAAATTACTGCTCTTCACGAGGACTTAAAGGAGCTGGAGAGCAGTTTCACGGGAGGGGAACAGCGGATACGGGACAGGGTGCTCGACTTCGTCCACAAGCAATGCGATATGGCCGAGATTGACAGCGACCGGCTTGAGCAGGAGGTGGCCCTGCTGCTGGTGAAGTCAGACGTCTCGGAGGAGATGGCTCGACTGGCCAGCCACCTGGAGCAATTTGAGACGTTGAGCAAGTCTGAATCGGCTATGGGCAAGCAGTTGTTATTTATCTGCCAGGAGATGCTTCGAGAGGTCAATACGATCGCGGCTAAATCACAGTCCAAAGAGGTAGTGGCGCTGACGATCAAGATGAAGTCGCGTATCGAGATCATCCGGGAACAACTGAACAACATCGAGTAATAGAGAATGGCAGAAAAGCCAGACGCACCCTTGAGACACGACTCGGGATCTGCAGGCGAGGACAGGGCGAATGAGTTGCCGAAGGCAGGGGACGGCGAGTCAGGTGAGACTGTTACCAGAATCGTGGATATCCCCACAGTCAAAAGCGACTTCGTAGGTGTGTACCTGCTGAAGTCCAAAACTTTCTCTGAGACGAAGGCCGGTGCTCCATACCTCAGGCTAAGGCTGAGCGACTGCACGGGCGAGATCGACGCCTTTGTTTGGGAGAACGTTGGAAGCACGGACTCTGCCATCAGCCAAGGCCAGGTGATAAAGCTGAAGGGCAGGCTTAATATTTTCCAGCAACGACCGAATGTTAAGGTGCTACATATAAGATCAGCTTTAGATAATGAGTACGACGTCAGCGAGATCGTGGATAGCCCAAAGACGCACCTGGATGACCTCCTCGCGGTGGTAACGGAATCCATAGAGAGAGTTGCAGATCCGGATTACAGAGCCCTTTTGGAAAAGATTTTCTCGGATAAGAAATTTGTCGCCAGGTTCAAAACGGCTCCTGGTGCAAAGGCAATTCATCATGCCTATCCTGGTGGGCTTTTGGAGCATACTGTTTCACTCCTGCGCCTTGCCTCATCCGTGATCGAGATATATGGCGATTTGGATGCGGACCTGCTCATCACAAGTTGCATATTGCATGACATAGGCAAGATGGATGAGTACAACAGCGATCTGGCAGTGGAGCGGACGACGGAGGGTCGGCTTCTGGGGCACATAGTGTTGGGGCTTTTGCAGTTGCAGCGTTACGTGGAGAAGTTCGATAGCTTCCCCTCGGAGAAATGGCGGAAGTTGCTTCACGCCTTGATAAGCCACCACGGGAGCCTCGAGTGGGGCTCGCCGCAGGTGCCGATGACGCTCGAGGCGATAGCGCTCCACTACATCGACAATCTTGATGCCAAACTTGGCCAGTTCCGGGCGCTAGTGGAGAAACACAAGGACCCCAATTTTAAGGGCTTTACGACCTATGATAGGTTCCTCGAGAGATGGGTCTATTTCGGCGACAGCGCGGGCAAGACGGGAGACGAGCGTAAGTGACGGTGTCGCCTGTGGTAACCATTGATGCTGTCGGAAAACACGTCGGCGAGGAGGTCTCGATCCGAGGCTGGGTGTATAACAAGCGCTCCAGCGGGAAGATACGGTTCATTCTTGTTCGGGACGGCACCGGCATAATCCAGTGTGTTCTGATCAAGGATGAGGTGGGTGGCGAGACATTTGACAAGTTTGACTCGCTCACGCAGGAGACATCACTTATTGTGAGTGGGGTGATAAATGAGGACAGGCGCGCTCCCCTGGGATATGAGCTCCTGCTCAGGCACATTGAGATTGGTCAGATCGCGAGAAACTACCCGATAACGCCAAAAGAGCACTCGGTCGGCTATCTTCTCCAGAGGCGGCACCTTTGGGTGCGCTCCGCACGGCAGAATGCCATCCTCAGAATTAGAGCGGGCGTTGTGAAGGCTGTAAGGGATTTTCTGGATGGCGAGGGTTTCGTGCTCGCTGATGCCCCCATCTTCACACCGACCTCGTGTGAGGGAACGAGCACGCTGTTTGAAACCAAGTATTTCGACAAGACCGCCTATCTGTCGCAAAGCGGACAGCTGTACAACGAGGCAATGGCAATGGCTCTTGGCAAGGTGTATTGCTTCGGTCCCGCCTTTAGAGCTGAAAAATCCAAGACGAGGCGCCATCTCACGGAGTTCTGGC